>CAKZNX010000081.1 GCA_937132045.1 uncultured bacterium | reverse complement strand
TGGAAGGTCGCTTATGCCGACTTTGTGACCGCCATGATGGCGTTCTTCCTGGTGATGTGGATTATCGGGTTGAGCCAGAACATCAAAGAGGCGATAGCCGCCTACTTCAAAGACCCGGTTGGCTTCATGAAAGCGGTGAACGAGGGGAAGCTGGCTTTCAGCATCGCGCCCGACGCTGGGGCGGTAAAAGCTGGCGAAAAAGACGCGCCCAAACCGGACGAGGTCACCGAGAAACAGCGGATGGAACTGGCAAAGCAGGAGCTGGAGAATGTGGTAGCTGGAGTGCCCGAGTTCCGCAACCTGAAGCCCTACGTGAAGATACAGATTGTGGACGAAGGACTGCGCGTGGAGCTTTTGGAGAGCTCCCAGTCGGTCTTCTTCGTCAGCGGCAGCGCGGAAGTGAACCCACAGGCACGACAGCTGCTCACGCGCATCGCCCGGTATCTCTCCAAACTGCCCAACCGCATCATTATCGAGGGACATACCGACAGCCGACCGTTCGCGCGGGGAGGCATGACCAACTGGGAGCTCTCCGCAAACCGCGCTAACGCCGCACGGCGCATCCTGGAGGCTGGCGGACTGCGAAAAGGACAGATTTACCAGGTGCGCGGTTACGCCGATAACAAGCTTCGCGTGCCCAACGACCCGTATCACTACTCCAACCGCCGGATCAGCCTGCTTATCGCCTACAATAAGGAGCTGAAATAAGCCCAGCGTGAAAGGGGTTCGGGGCGATTCTGCCACGAACCAGTCTGCTCGTCAGGTTGACATCGCGCCTGACCTCGCGCATAATACTCTCATGAACACTGTCGCCCTGTACGAGCACCTCAAGAACGCCGTAGAGGCGGAGATCATCGCACAGCAGGCAGACCGCGCGAACCTCAAGAGCCTGCGAGCCATCTGGGCGGAGCGACGGCAGCAGATGGAGGATAGTAGAGCGGTGTACCGCTTCGAGACGGCGAAACAGGTCCACCCTTCGCTGGAAGATGCGCCGGTGGTGATTGATACAGGCGAATCGGAGATAGATGGGGAGGTGGTCTTCGCCTCCGGGTATGAAGTGCATGTGGTCACCTCCGACCTCGGGGAGAGCGTGGGCGCGTGCCAGCTGTTGATTGACCTCACCTTCATCCTTGAGCGGCTGCACCACCTGCTGGAGGAACAGACCCAGTCGCCGCGCCGCTTCGAGATAGATACCACTTCCGCTGTCTTCGGCTTGCGACGGGTTGCTGTGGTGGAGCCAGACTACTCCATATTGTCCGCTCTGCGGTGTATGGGCGAAGGAGATACCCCCGCTCACGAACGTCCCAACGCGGAACAGCGAACTGCCATCGCCCTCTCGGCAGTAGCGCCGGTGCTGTTTGTGTGGGGACCTCCGGGCACAGGCAAAACCACCACCCTTGCGTGGATTGCAGAAGCGTGCGTGCGTCGTGGCGAGAGCGTGCTGCTGGTCTCCAACACCAACGTCGCGGTGGACAGGGCGCTCATCAAGCTGCTGGATGCAGTCGGCTCTGACGGCGAATGGGTTCGAAAGGTCGCGGAGGGCGCTGTCCTGCGGCTGGGTATATCCGAACACCCCCGCCTGCAACCGCTGTTGCTCAGCAATCGCCTCGCGAGTCCGGGCGACGCTGGCGGTAAAGCCGATCACGGCTTTCAGCGCGAACGCCGTCGATTGATGGACAACGCCGAATTGATCGCCTGCACTCTGGCAAAGGCAGCCACCGACCCACTTCTGCACGAGCGTCGGTTTGACGTGCTGCTTATCGATGAGGGTAGCATGGCTCCGCTTCCCTACGTTGCCGCACTCTCGGCTTTGTGCAGGAAGAGAGTCATCATTGGGGGCGACTTTCGGCAGCTACCGCCGATCAGACTGGCGCAGGATGAGAAAGCCGCGCAGTGGCTGGCTACCGACATTTTCGAACAGGCAGGCGTGGTAGCGTCGGATGGGTCGGTTCAACAGCGCTGGAATCTGGTTCCCCTCGCCGAGCAGTGGCGAATGAGAACGCCCATCTGCGAGCTGGTGAACGAGCACATGTACGGAGGAATGCTGCGCACCCCTGAGCACCTGGAGGGCGACGCACGCGATAGCCTGTTTCTGGTGAACACGGCTCCCCTGCGGGCGTGTTCAGACCGGACCAGCGGGCACTCGCATTTCAACGTGGTGAGTGCATTGGTGTGTGTGGGGTTGGCGCAGCACCTGACGAACGAGAATCCGTTTGCGACGGTGGGGATCGTCACCCCTTACAACGCCCAGGCTTCGCTGATTCACGCGATGCTGCTAGACTCTGATCTGGCGCATCAGGTGCGGGTTGCGACAGTGCACCGGTTTCAGGGTGAGGAACGTGCGGCGATGGTGTTCGACTGTGTGGATGCACCGCCGTTCGGGTGGCCGGGGCACTTTCTGCGGGGATGTAGCCCTGCCGAAGAGGGCACTCGTCTGCTGAACGTTGCCATCACCCGCGCTCAACAGCAGGTCTATCTGGTCGGGGACGCAGGATACCTGGAACGTAAACTGCCCGAGGAGGCATTGCTAAGGCATGTTCTGCAGAGCATTCAGCGGGAAGGAAACATCCTGGACGGCATGCTATATGTGAACGAAGCTCTGAAGGGCAACCGGTCGTGGCGCTGGGTGGAAGAAGCCGACTTCCACGAGTCGCTGCAAAGCGACCTCCGCGATGCAATGCGCAGACGAGGCAGTGTGACGGTGATGGAGGCACTGCTCCGTCGCGACGGTGGTGAGGTTATCGCGAGCTTGCTGCTTAACCTGCTGCGCGCCCGGGTGGAGGTGAGCGTGCTGTATCCGGAAGGTAGTCGGCTTGATGAACGAGCGCGGAACCTGCAGAAGGCGGGCGCGCGATGCACGGCGATTCGTTTGCCTTCGGGCAGGCAGGAGTATCAGGACTGGTGCGCGTTTGTGGGCAGGCAGTCGGTGTGGTGGGGCAGTCTGGTCACTCCGTACAGGGGGGCAGCATTCCTGAGGGTCACATCGCGCGCCACCATGAACGAGCTTCAGTTCCTGCGACGTCCGCGGTCTGGAAGTTAGGGGTTAGAGGATGTTTGGAGAAAGACCAAACCTATCCCCCCTTCCCGACGCGGCAATGGAGAGTTCGGAACCTCTCCCCGCTTCGGGGAGAGGCTGGGAGAGGGGTGTGAAAGGACTTATTACAGCGTTCCTGGTCGTCGATATTTCGCTCCCAATGGATTTTCACACATCCTCACCGGCTTTTGACATCGTCGCGAAGTGGGGTTATAATAAGAGTGCGGTGCGCCCCCGTAGCTCAGTGGATAGAGCGCCGGCCTCCGGAGCCGGGTGCGGAGGTTCGATTCCTCTCGGGGGCGCCATTTTGTTGCTTCCCTTGACAGTAGTTTTGGGTTATAATCTTCTCAGCGAATCAAGCCGCAAGATCAACGAAAGGGGTCTGCTGAATGGCACGTCCAGATGGGCGCGGCTCTCAGGAGCTGCGTCCCCTGCGCCTGACGCGGGGGGTGATGAAGTATGCGGAAGGCTCTTGCCAGATCGAGGCGGGTGATACGCGCGTCATCTGCACCGCAACGGTCGAAGACCGTGTTCCCCCGTTTCTGAAGGGCACCGGTACCGGATGGGTTACGGCAGAGTACGGAATGCTTCCCCGGTCCTGCCGACAGCGCACGCCGCGAGAGATCACCAAGGGCACTCCAGGTGGGCGAACCATGGAGATCCAGCGCCTGATCGGGCGGGCGCTGCGATCGGTAGTGCAGCTGGAGAACCTTGGGGAACGCACGATCACCATCGATTGCGATGTGCTGCAGGCGGACGGAGGCACGCGCACAGCGTCGATTACGGGGGGGTTTGTGGCGCTGGCTGAGGCGTTGCACTGGATGCTGCAGAAGGGCATGATCAAGCATATGCCCCTCACAGACATCGTTGCCGCAATCAGTGTGGGCGTGGTCGGCGGTGCCGACCTGCTGGATCTCTGCTATGATGAGGACTATCAGGCATCGGTGGATATGAATGTGGTGATGACCGGCAAGGGCAAATTCGTGGAGGTGCAGGGCACGGCGGAGGGACTGCCCTTCGGAAGGGACCGGCTGAACAAACTGCTGGACCTGGCACAGGTCGGCTTGAATCAGGTCTTTCACATACAACGCGAGGTGCTGAAGGATATCCTGTAGATGGCACGGGAACTGGTCATCGCAACCAACAACCTGAAGAAGTTCCACGAGATGCACGCGCTCCTGCAGGTGCTGGAGGAGGAAAATATCCGTATCCTCTCCCTGCGCGACTGTCCCCCATACCCCGAACCGGACGAAGACGGCGACGATTACATCACCAACGCGCTGATCAAGGCGCGCGCTGCCGTCGCACACACGGGCAGAGTTTGCATCGCCGACGACAGCGGATTGGAGGTGGACTACCTGGGCGGCAAGCCGGGCGTGCACTCCAAGCGATTTGCCGGCGAGGAAACCCCGTGGGACGTGAAGATCGCGCGCTTGCTGGAGCTGCTGGAGGGCGTCCCTCAGGAGCAACGCACCGCCCGGTTCAACTCGGTGGTGGCGATCAGCACGCCGTGGGACGCCGAATACATCCTGCGCGATACCTGCAAGGGCTGGATTTACTGGGAGCCGCTCGGCGAGCATGGTTTCGGCTACGACCCCATCTTTTACCTGCCGGAGCTGGGGTGCACGATGGCGGAACTGCCCATGGAGCGTAAGAATCGGATCAGCCACCGCGCCAAGACCCTTTCGGCAGCCATTCCGCTGCTGAGATGGATTTTCGGCAAGGAGATGCCATCACGCCCGCACCACCCACCCGAACGGGTATAATGGCTACAGGAGGAAGCCTGTAGATGGCGATGGAAACCAGCGACCTTCATGACCTGATACGAATACTGGAACAGCACCCCGAATGGCGTTCCGAGCTGCGCCGCGTGCTGTTGAGTGACGACCTGCTTCAGCTCCCTGACCTTGTGAGGGAGATAGCGGAGGCGCACCAGCAGCACTCGCAAGAGATGGCACAGATTCGTGCAACGCTCAGCGAAGTGGTGCAGATTCAGCGTGAGCATTCGGAGAAGCTGGCAGAGCTTTCGGCAGCGATGGTTCGCCTCGCAGAGGCACAACAACGCACGGACGAGTTGGTGGCACGCCTTAGCCAGCGCGTCGAGGAACTCGCGGAGGCGCAGCAACGCACGGACGAGTCGTTGGCACGCCTTAGCCAGCGCGTCGAGGAACTCGCGGAGGCGCAGCAACGCACAGACGAGTCGGTGGCACGCCTTAGCCAGCGCGTCGAGGAACTCGCGGAGGCGCAGCGACGCACCGAGCAACGGATGGAGGAACTCGTCGAGGCGCAGCGTCTCAGCGCCGCAAGCCTTAACCGACTGATGGACTGGCAGCGTGGTGAAGCCGGGCGCCGCGAAGGCGAGCAGTATGAACAGCAGACGGTTCGGCGCGCCTCTTTGCTGTTCGCTGGTGGTGATGGTGGGTCGCCAGCCGAGCCGCACATTCGTCGGCTCCTCACACAGTGGATGACGCCCATCCATGTGGATCAGCGAATGCTGGAACCAGCTTCTGATCCCACGCTGTCTGACATCATCTGGAGGAAAGGCGAACAGGTTCTGCTGGTGGAGGTTTCGCTCAAAGTGAACGGAGAGGATGTGCGTCGCGCGCGGATGCGGGCGGAGACCCTTCGTGCGTTGGGCATCGACGTGATGCCTGTGGTACTCGGCGAGGAGTGGGCATCTCCTGAATCCTCCATCCTTGCAAGGCAGGAAGGGGTGGAGTGGATGGTCGCTGGAGGTCTGTCGGAGCGACTGCTGCAGTTTCGCCGGGTGCGCGCCGAAACACTGGACGCGCCGCGTCCCCCCTCAGGCAGTGAAACGAACTTCTAACTCAATTGCGGAACCTTGCGCCCTCAGAAGGTGTCCTAATAAAGCAGGGGGCGTTGCGGAGTACGGGGCTTTGTGCTATACTGAAACCGACCCCAACAACATGGCAGCTGGTTAGGTGGTGCGTTGTCCGTCTTCGAAACGGTCTTCAAACCGTTACTGGTCACTTTGCGGGAACTGGATGTAGCAACCACGCTGGTGCTGCTGGCAGATATCCTCGCAGTCGCCTATCTCCTGTACCGCCTCATTCTGCTGGCGAAGGGTACCCGCGCATGGCAAATCATGTCGGGGCTGTTTCTCTTCTTTCTGCTGATGTACATCAGCGGCAAACTGGGACTGACTACCTTAAACTGGTTGATGCGGCAGGTTCTTCCTCTGGGTCCGGTTGCACTGGTTATCCTCTTTTACCCGGAGTTGCGACACGCGCTGGAGGAGATGGGCAGGCTGGGCTTCTGGGGACAGAGCATCAATCCCATCGGCCGCGAGAACCTGACAACAGTGGTGAACGAGGTGGTGCGCGCGGCAACCGAAATGGCAAGGCAAAAGGTGGGAGCGCTGATTGTCTTCGAGCCGTATCCGTCGCTGGACTACTACGTCTCCCCGGGCGTGCCGATAGACGCTAAAGTGAGCGCACGGTTGCTGACATCCCTCTTCTACCCCGGCAACCCGTTGCACGATGGTGCAGTGGTTATCTGCGGGGACCGTATCATCGCGGCGGGGTGCACGCTTCCTCTGACCGAGAACCCGATGGTGGATCAGAACGTGCACATGCGGCACAAGGCAGCTATCGGCGCTTCGGAACGGGGAGCAGTGGCTCTCGTGGTATCCGAGGAGACGGGCATCATCTCGGTGGCATTCTCAGGGCGACTGCAGCGAGGCTTTCGTGAGGACAACCTGCGCGAGCGCCTGATAAACCTGCTGACCGCCCAGCCCCCGAAACAGGCGCTGGAGAGCCTACGTCAAACCATGCGGTGGCGTCCCGGCTGGATATTCGGTCGGCGCGAGCAGGGCAAAGGGCAATCGGTGCAGACGGAGCGGAGGTGACCTCTCGTGTGGCGCGTGCTGGGCGAGAATATTCCCGAGAAGCTGATGGCGCTGAGCAGTGCCATCCTTATCTGGCTGTATGTCAACGCGGAAAGAAACCCCACCATCACCCAGCGATTCACGGTAGATGTGGAGGTTCGGCACGTACAGAACGGCTACGAGGCGCCAGTGGTGACCCCGCCTCAGGTGACGGTGGTGCTGACGGGCGTGCGCAGTAACGTGGAGCAGATAGCCCCGCGCGGCATTCGTGCCATGGTGGACGCTTCTAACGCAGGTGAGGGCAGACAGCGCTTACCCGTACAGCTCAACCTGACCAGAGAGATGCTTCAGGATGTGCAGGTGGGGATTATGCCGCCGACCGTGCAGGTAACGCTGACACGGCGTATCAGCAAGGAGTTCAAGGTAGAGTGTCTGTTTGTAAACACTCCACCCGAGGGCTTTGTCTACATGTCGCCCATTGTCGTTCCGGAGAGCGCGCAGGTGACAGGACCGCGCGAACGGGTAAGCCAGGTGCGAAGACTGATTGTGAACGCGGTTCCGGAGCGCGCTGGTGGGGAGATCGACGACGACGTGCCGATTGTGGCGGTGGATGGAGAGAACAACCCGGTGTCGGGCGTGACGGTACGACCGTCGCAGGCGCGCGTGGTGATGAAGCTGGCTCCGATTAGCCTGACCAAGACGGTTCTCGTCACACCGATGTGGAAAGGGAAGCCGGACCCAAGCGTCGCCATTGAAGAAATCACGGTGGAGCCGCGCACGGTAGTCATTTCCGGTAAGCCGGAGGTGCTGGCGCGGGTGCACAGCCTGGAGACCGAACCAATTGATATAGACAACCTGGATTCGGATGTGAGCAGGACCGTCGCATTGCGCCCGGTGGAGGGTGCGCAGGTGACTACCAGCAATGTGCGCGTGACCGTTCGCGTGCGTCGCCTGCCCGAAAGACCGGCGCCCTAGTCAGCCATGCGCGTGCTCCACTTGACTCGCCCAGCTTCCGGTGGAGTTCTGCGCTTCCTGCAGAGCGTGTTGCCGCGCCTGCAGGACGAGGGGGTGCGGATAGAGGTTTCCTGTCCGCAATCGATGCACTCCGCACTACCGCAAATCGCCACCCGAAGCTGGGAGATCACCGACCATCCCCACCCGGTGAACGACGTGCGCTGTGCCCTGGAAGTTCGGCGATGGGAAGGCGGGTTCGATATCGTTCATGCGCACGGACTGCGGGCGGTAGGGGTGTTGGCGCTCATGCCGCCGAGGCGATGGGTAATCAGCCTGCACAACCTGCCCCCTGAGCATCTCTCGCCCCCCCTGCGAGCACTCTTGCGGCGTGCCTCCACTACTGCCTCGTTGATCCATACCGTTTCCGGAGCCGTAATGGACGGATGGATACGCTTGTTTCCTGACAGTGCCTCCAAATGTGTGGTGGTTCCCGGAGGTGTAGATACCGATGCCATACGCTTCAGCCTCCAGCAGAGGACTTCAGCGCGCCGTCAGTGGAACCTTCCGGAAGCAAACCCTGTAGCTCTATGTGTGGCGCGCCTGATGAGTGACAAAGGGGTCGATGTGCTGTTGCGGGCATTGGTACATGCTCCCGAATGGTATGTGCTGATTGTGGGGGACGGTCCCGACCGCGAGCACCTCGTGCAACTGGCGGGGCAGAGTGGGGCAGGGGAGAGGGTGCGGTTTACTGGTTATCTGCCCTCTCTGGAAGGGGCGTGGGCGGCGAGCGACCTTGCAGTGGTTCCTTCACGCCGCGAGGGGCTGGGACTGTTCGCTTTAGAGGCGATGGCGGTTGGGAAGCCGGTGATTGCCTCCAGCTCTGGCGGTCTGGCGGAAACCGTACGGCACGGCGAGACAGGCTGGCTGGTGCCGCCAGACGACGTTTCAGCGCTGGCAAACGCTCTGCAGAACGCCTACCGTCAGAGGGATTGCTGGGAGGAGATGGGGAAGCGAGGCAGGGAACATGTCCTGCAGAACTACACATGGGACCGAACGGCACAGCAGTTGCTGGAGCGCTACCGGCGACTGTTGAGCACGTAGTAGGTGACCAGCAGAGCGGCAATGGTCTTGGCGTCTTTGATCTCTCCGGAAAGCACCTTGTCCACCGCCTCGTCCAGCGGCATCGGCACAACTTCCACGCTTTCGTCCTCTTCCGTGCGTTGTGCGGTCTGTTCCAGATCGCGCGCCAGAAAGACGTGCAGTATCTCCTGCGAATAGCCGGGAGCCAGATACTGGCTGAAAAGGGGGCTCAGGTGGCGCGCGCGGTATCCCGTCTCCTCCTCGAGCTCGCGGGAGGCGCAAACCTCAACGGGTTCTCCCGGTTCGAGCGTGCCGGCTGGTACCTCCAGCAACACCTCATTTACTGCCAACCGAAACTGCCTTATCATGAGCACGGTCTCGTCATCCAGCATCGGGACGATGGCGACCGCACCTCGGTGCTCCACAATCTCGCGCTGAGAAACTCTGCCGTTAGGCAGACGTACGGTATCCACCCGCAGGTTGACCACGCGCCCCTGGAAAATGCGATCTGATCGGACGACCTCTTCCTGCACTCTTCTTACCCTACTCGTTTAACCGCTTCTTGCGCGACGGATAGCTCTGCTGCATGAGAACCTGCCGCCGCTGCAGCGAGAAAGTACTCTCTGTCCTCCAGCATGGTGCGTCCCATCGTGGTCACGTGAATCTGCTGTTTGCGAAGCAGGTCCAGAGCCGCCGAACCATCCAGCACGCGGACCAGGTGTCGTGCTGCGATCCCGTGTTCCTCCAGCTGCCCAAGCACCTCCCACAGGCGCGGCGGATTGAGCTCCGGCACGGGCACATGGCACCGCGTCATCACCACACGGCTGAGGATCGTCAACGTGTGGTGGCTGACCCGGTAGTGACGCGGACGAGGGTCGGCGAAGCTGAGCCGAATGCAGGCGATCGGGATGCCTCCCAGCGCCGCCACGGCGTTCAGCGCGATGCCCTGGTCTATACCCGAAAAGCCAAAAGTGGTCGCCGTGCCGGTATTGCCAACGCCCTGCGCCACGACCGTGACGTCCGCGCCCAGCACATGACGCGCAGCCAGCAGACCGCTATACACGTTGACTGCCTCCAGGTCGCCGCCGTACGCCTGTCCCACCGTGATGACACCGTGTAACCATCCAGCCTCCGAGAGTGCCGGAACAAGCCGGCTTACCCCCAGCGCCAGCGACGCCGAGTCGGTCATGACGTAAACGACCCGACGTCTGCCGCCGGTGTAGTGGTGCAGAGCGGCTGCGACCGCTGCTACCTGACTGTGCAGTCCACAGCACACCACCGGCATACCATTGAGTGACGTCGCGTTCTGCATCACCTCGTGATGCGGGGAAGCTGGCTCTTCAACCGCCAGCACGGTGTGCTGCATGGGAGTGTAGCGGAGACGCACGATGTGCCCGTCCATCGGGGTCGGTTCCAGCGGGCGGGTGAGGTTGTGGATGACGAAGTCGTACCCACCGGAACCGAGGTCCAGCTCGGTCGCCGTGGTGTTCAGTACGACGGCATCGCCGATGTCCGCCACGCCGGTGAGGTTGATATGGTTCAGCGCCAGGCGCACCTCGTCACCCGTCTGCACCACGAGCTCCTGCACTCCCGCTCGGGTCTGCCTCACTTCGGTAACCGTGCCTATGGCTTTCGAAATCATCTCCTCGCTCCTCGCCCTCCGTCAGGGCGACCTCCATTATATCACGTCTGTGACAGGTTGATAAGTGG
>CAKZNX010000080.1 GCA_937132045.1 uncultured bacterium | reverse complement strand
GATGTGGGACTTCCCGATAACTCCTCACGCTACATGGCGATGGAACAGCTGATGAACACCGTCGGGCTGAATAAGGGCTTTATCGACACCTACTTTACCAACAACCTCTGCTTCTATCCGCGCGGGATTACGTCCATCGGTTACCTGTTCGCGATGTGCGGACTGCAGATCGACCGCACGCAGAGTGTGGTGCGCCTGCGCCGGAAGGCGCCGTATCCATGCCGGGTGCCCATTCTGCCGCTCGCGGACTGGGAGAAGGGCGAGGTGCCCACTGTGGTCTATGCGCTGAGCGAAGAGGGCATCACCGGCAGAGTCGAGGGCGATCATCTGCTGGGCGCTTTGCGTGTGGAGTGGTATTAAACAAGGGAGGCACAGGCGATGTCGCGCCGTCGTCAGTGGTGGCACCACCTGGTTGTGGGGGTGGTGCCGTTGCTCGCCTCTGTCGCCGCGGGGCAGGAGGTGCGCTACGAGGTGGCTTCGTGGGTGGAGGAGGGGCGCGGCAACCATCGGGCTATTGTGGAGGTGCAGCAGCCCGCAGACGCCGTGCGGGTGCGTATCCCCTGGCGACGGCGCGATCCCTTCCCGGAACGCAAGGCGGTGCGGGTTTACGACTCGACCACCGGCAAGCAGATCACCAACGTCGTGCCTGTCAGCATCACGCCGGAGTACGGCGAGCTGGTGTTCCAGCCCCTCACCGCGCCGGGCAGATACGAAGTGTACTATCTGCCTTATGACCCCCCACGCTGGGTATGGGAGATGTGGGGCGAGTCCGCCAAAGGCAGGTACTTTCCCCCCGAACCGACAGCCGATAGCGAATGGCTTGCCCGTCACGGGCTGACCGGCGATGCGCTGACGCAGGGACGCTGGCGAACGCTTCCCGAAGCCTCCGTGCTGGCGCTACAGGCACGCACCGAGTTTGACCGTCTTGACCCGATGGAGGTCATCGCCACGCGCGAGGAGACCGATGCCCTGCTGGCGAAACATCCGACGCGCACCTATCTCACCTTCCCCGAGGACCGCCGCTATCCCATCCGCATGTTCGAACATCTGCCGTATCGCTGGGTTGTTCACGGTCCGTCCGACCGTTTCGAGGGGCAGGCACAACCCGGCGAGTTCTACCCCATGCAGATTGGCATTTTCGCGGCGCGGAAGCCTGTCAGCCGTCTGCAGGTGCAGTTCTCGGATCTTTATGGTGAAGGCGGCGGGCGCATTCCCGCCTCGGCGATACGTTGTTTCAACCTGCAGGGCGTCGACTGGCAGGGGCGTGCGGTGCGTCGGGAGTTTTCCGTAGCCGCTGGCAGGGTGCGTCCTCTGTGGATTGGTATCCAGGTTCCGCGCGACGCATCCGGCGTGTATACCGGCACCGTTCGCCTGAAGCCGGAGGGACTGGAGCCGAGCACCATCCGCCTGCTGATTACCGTGCAGGGCGACCCTCTGGAGGACGCTGGCGATAGCGATAGCTGGCGTCTCGCCCGCCTGCGCTGGCTGGATTCCACCATCGGGCTGGAGGAGACGGTTGTTCCCCCGTACACGCCAGTGGAGGTGAACGGTTCGTGGGTGGAGATACTGGGGCGGCGCGTGCGCTTCAACCGGCTGGGCTTTCCCGAAAGCGTGGTGAGCAACGGTCGGCAGGTTCTGGCATCGCCGGTGCAGATGGTGGTGGAAGCAGCCGGCGGACCTGTCCGCAGGAAACCGGTTCGCCAGCGACGGACAAAGGCGAACGAAGCGCTGGTGGAGTGGGAGTCGCTCGCTGAGGGCGATACGCTCGTCCAGCGTGTGCGCACGCGGATCGAGTTCGACGGTTGTGTGCTGTTCAACGTCACCCTGCAGGCGAAACGCGACGTGCAGTTGTATGATGTTCGGCTGGAGGTGCCCTTCAGCCGGAACGTTGCCGAATACATGATGGGCATGGGCAGGCGCGGCGGCAGGCGACCGGCGCGCTGGCAGTGGCAGTGGCACCCCAACCGCATCAATAATCTGGTGTGGGTAGGCGACTGGAACGCGGGGATGCAGGTCAAACTGGAGGTGGATCGTGGGTCCTGGGGCGTGTTGCCGGAGCTTCCGCGTTCGTGGCACAACGAGGGCAGAGGTGGGTGTCTCTTCGCGGAAGAGGGCGACGCCTTTGTGATGCGTGCCTTTACCGGCGAGCGGGCTCTTCGTCAGGGGGAGAGCGTGGAGTTTCTATTTCGTTTGCTGATTACCCCATTTAAACCGCTGGACGCGCGCCGGTGGGATTGGCGTATTCCGCTGTATGTGGGCGGAAACATCGTGCACGTTCACCATGCCCATCCAGCGAACCCGTTCATCAACTATCCGTTGCTGAGATGGCAGGACATGGCGGCGCTGGTACAGGAGGTCAGGCAGTCGCCTCCTTTGCGCAACCGCGGCAGCCTGCGGTATCCCGCCGAGAACCACATTCGGCTGGATGAGGGATCACTGCACCTGCGCGTGAGGGTGAACTTCGACCCGAAGGCGGGACAGCCCGGCGACGCACAGTACAACCAGAGCCTCTTCAGCCTGCTGTTCCCCGACAGCGATTCTGTCGGCTTCTACTGGAACATCGACGACCGGGGCATGAGGGCATATCTGCACACCCCTGCCAGCGCGGACAGACCCTATCCCGTGCTTTTCGGCACGCGCCAGCCCGACTGGCAGAGGGACCAGGTGCACACGGTTACCCTGTCCTGGGGCGAGAACCTTGCCATCTACGTGGACGGGAAACTGGCGGGGCAGGTTGACCATCGTGGCTTGCTGGATTCGCCTTTGAAAGGCGCTTTTCTTCACTTCGAGGGGTCGGGGTTCGTCCTGCAGGCGGTGAAGGTGAGCCGCCGGGCTTACCGCGAAGGAGAATCGCTCGCTTTCACACCCGACGACGATACCCTTCTGCTGGACATCTTCGACGACGTGCGCGATAACGCCACGCATCCCCGGCGCGGCGCAAACGGCTTGCTCAGCGGAGTGGTGGAGTGGCGCACACAGGAGACAGGCAATGAGATCGCTTTCCGCGGGGAGCCAGTACCAAACGTGGGAGTGAATATCTACTACACGGTGCGCGAGCTGACCAACCACGCGCCGGAGCTGTGGGCATTGCGCAGTCTGGGCGATGAGGTGCTGATCACCGGCGGAGTGGACGTGTACAACGCGCCGTTGGAAAGCCTGCGCGCGCAGTGGGAAGCACAGCAGCCCGGCGGGCATCCCTGGCTGAAGGAACATCTGCTCAGCGGTTACTCGCCTGCATGGTTACAGTATCTCTCTGCCGAGGAGATCGACGCGGCGGTTGCCACACAGGGACTGTCGCGCTGGCACAACTTCTATCTGGAGGGGCTGCGCTTTCTGCTGGAACGCACGGGCGTTGACGGCTTGTATCTGGACGGCATCGGCTACGACCGCGAAATCATGAAACGGGTGCGGCGTGTGATGAAGCGCTACAACCCCTATAGTCGGATAGATTTTCACTCTGGGGACAACTGGTCCCCATCGTGGCTGACCGAACCACCGCTCAGCAGTCCCGCCAATGAATACATGGAGCACTTCCCCTATCTGGATACCCTCTGGTTCGGCGAGTTTTACGACTACAACATGCCGCCAGACTACTGGCTTGTGGAGATTTCGGGTATCCCGTTCGGGCTGATGGGCGACATGCTGCAGGGCGGCGGCAACCCCTATCGAGGAATGCTCTACGGCATGACCGGGCGCGACCACAGCCCCGCCACGCCGTTCATCTGGCGGTTGTGGGACGATTTCGGCATCGGGGAAGCGGAGATGCTGGGCTACTGGCGCAAAGACTGCCCCGTGCGCACCGACCATCCCGATGTGCTTGCGACGGTCTACCGGAAACGAGGGCGTTCGCTCGTCGCGCTGGCGAGCTGGGCGAAGGAAGATACCACCGTACGCCTGCAGGTAGACTGGACTGTGCTGGGTATCCGCGCCGAGCGCTGCCGAATCACCGCTCCGTTCATCCAGCATGTGCAGTTAGCTGCCACGTTCTCACCCGACACACCGATCCCAGTACCCGCCGGGAAGGGCTGGTTGCTGATGCTGGAAGAGGTGAACGACTGAGATGGAGGTACACGATGCCTGACCGAAAGCCCGTACTGCATGCCATCGGCAACGCGCACATCGACCCCGTGTGGCTGTGGCGCTGGACAGAGGGATTGGAGACCATCCGCGCTACGTTTCAGAGCGTGCTCCACCGCATGGACGAGTTCCCCGAGTTTCACTTCACGGGCAGTTCCGCCGCGTTCTACTGGCTGCTGCAGAAGACCGACCCGCAGATGCTGGAGGCAATCCGTCAGCGCGTGCACGAAGGACGCTGGGAAATCGTCGGGGGATGGTGGATACAGCCGGACTGCAACATTCCCTCTGGGGAGTCGTTTGTGCGGCAGGCGCTTTATGGCCAGCGGTTCTTCCAGAGCACCTTCGGCGCGATGGCAACGGTGGGCTACAATCCTGACAGCTTCGGGCACGCAGGCACCCTGCCGCAAATCCTGCGCAAAGCGGGGTTGACGCGCTATATCTTCATGCGCCCTGGTCCGCACGAGAAGCGCCTGCCTGCCAGCGTCTTCTGGTGGCAGTCGCCCGACGGCTCGTGCGTATTGGCGGCGCGAATCACCCGGTCCTACGCCACATGGGGCAAAGACCTGACCGAACAGGTGAGCGCCAGCGCGCAGGGACGCCCCGACTTTCTGCAGGACTACATCGTGTTTTACGGGGTGGGCAATCATGGCGGAGGTCCCACCATCGAGAACATCCGCTCTCTGCTCAGCATGGCACAGCGGGACGACACCCCGCAGGTTCGGCTGAGCACGTTGAAGGCGTTCTTCGAGGCGGTGGAAGAGCAGGCGCAGATGGGCGCACCCATCCCGACAGTGCCGGAGGAGCTGCAACACCATGCGCGGGGGTGCTACACCGCCCATTCGGAGGTGAAACGACAGAACCGGCGACTGGAGCACCTGCTGATGAGCGCCGAGCGCATATCTGCAATCGCCTGGGCGGTGCTGGGGCAGGAGTATCCCCAGCAGCATTTCACCGAAGCATGGCAGAGCGTGCTGTTCAATCAGTTCCACGACATCCTGGCAGGTACCAGTCTGCCCGAGGGCTACGAGGACGCCCGCGACCTGTATGGGCACGCTGCAACGCTGGGCAACTATGCTCTGCACACCAGCCTGCAGGCGCTGACGCGGCGCATCGATACTTGCGGTGAAGGCAGTCCGCTGGTGGTGTTCAATCCGTTGCCGTGGGATGTGACGTTGCCGGTGGAGGTGGAGCGTGGCTCAGACCGGCTTCGGGACGAGACGGGCACCCCGCTTACCGCTCAGATCATTCAGCCGACCACCGCGGCGGGTCAGCGGCGTTGTGTGTTTGTGCTGAAGCTCCCAGCGCTGGGTTACCGCGTTCTGCACTCGGATGTGTCGGTACATGCTCCGGCGAGCGACGGCACGCTTCACGCAGAGCTCTCGCCGAACGGGGCGCTGCTGGAGAACGACTTCTGGCGACTGCAGGTAAACCGCGCCGGACATCTCATCAGCCTGTACGACAAACGCAACCGGGTGGAGGTGCTGTCCGCGCCTGCCAATGTGGGTATCGTGCTGGACGACCCCAGCGACACCTGGAGCCACGATGTTGCCGCCTTCCGCAACGAGCTGGGGCGCTTCGACGGCGCGGAGATGGCGGTGGAGGAGCTGGGCGACGTGCGTGCCTGCCTGCGCATCGAGACGCGCTGGGGCAACTCGCAGATGACGCAGAGCCTGTACCTGTACCGTGAGATAGACCTCATCGAGTGCCGTATGACGATCAACTGGCACGAGCAGTACCGGATGCTGAAAGTGGCGTTCCCTCTGCGCCTGCACGAACCGCGTGTGACCGCGGAGGCGCCTTACGGTTTCACCGTGCGCGAACCGAACGGCGAGGAGGAACCGTGCCAGCAATGGGTTGACCTGTCTGGCTGGGCGCAGACCGACTCGGGCGAGCGAATACCCTACGGCTTTGCGTTGCTCAATGATAGCAAATACGGCTACGACGCATTGGAGGCGGAGCTTCGACTCAGTATTCTGCGCAGTCCAGCGTATGCGCACCACGACCCGCAGAAGCTGGAACCCGGACGCCGATATGCACATCTCGATCAGGGCATTCAGACGGTGGTGTACCGGCTGGTTCCGCACCGGGGCAGCTGGCAGGATGCGCAGATACCCAGCCGAGCATGGGAACTGAACGTCCAACCGCTGTGGGTGAACGAGTACGCGCACGAGGGCGATCTGCCAGCCAGCGGGTCGTTCCTGCGCGTGGAGCCCGCGAACGTGCTGGTTGCCGTGTGCAAAAAGGCGGAGGACGCGGATGCACTGATTGTGCGTGCTTACGAGAGCGTGGGACGTGCGGCGGAAGCGTCGTTCGAGATGCCTTTGCTGGGCGTGCGCTGGCAGGCGTCGCTTGGCGCGGGCGAGATACGCACGTGGCGCGTGACTCTGGACAAGCCTCCCCATATCGAGGAGGTAGACCTGCTGGAGCGACCGCTTTAGCCTACCATCTGGTAGCCACGAAGAAGGCGCGGTCGGTGGTGGCGTTGGGGGAGCGCAGAGTGTAGGCGTGGAAAGCGCGGCTGTGATCGAAGCCAGCCCGCATCAGCATCAGTTTCAGCTCGTCCAGCGAGTAGGCGCGCTGGCGGTGCACCTCGGTGAAGTGGTGCACGAGGTCGCCCTTCTCGTCGCGTAGCCAGAACTCCATGTCAACCGTGCAGAGGCGCGTCTCCTCGTCGTATCGGCTTTTCCAGCGGTAGAGCAATCGGCGGCGGGAGGTCAGGTTGTCCTGGTCGAATAGCCCCTCGCGAAGGGCGTACTCGGTGTTCACGTCGAAGATGAAGGCTCCACCCGGCTCAAGGTGCGCGTACACCCGGCGAAACGCCTCCTGCAGGTGTTCGGGCGAGAGGATATAGTTCAGGCTGTCGAAGAGGCTAATCACGAGGTCAAAGCGTCTGCCCAGCTGCAACTGCGCGGCGTCCTGCACTTCGTAGTGGATGCCCACTCCCTCCGCCTGCGCTTTGCGCTTCGCTTCCGCAACCATCGGCGCGGAGATATCGATGCCCCATACCTCATAACCGAGCCGTGCCAGCCGAATGGCAACGTTACCCGTGCCGCAAGCCAGGTCCAGAATGGATTGAACCCGCAGGCGGTAACGATCGACCAGCTTAAGCAAATACCGCACCCAGAAGTCATAGGGTACGTTGTGCATGAGCTCGTCGTAGTATGGGGCAATCAGCGTAAACGCCGCGTCGGTCATCGCTCTCCTGCGCTGTTATCCCTTTCAAAACCTGCACCAATAGTGTACCTGCGGACATCGATTCTGTCCACACACCGGGAGGTTGTTGCAAGAACCCCTTGAGTCCCGCCTTGTCCGTAGGAACGTTGTAGGAAGCCGTTTCAGACCCCTCTCCCGACCTCTCCCCGACTCGAGGAGAGGAGCCTCGCGGGGAAGGGGCTGGGGGGTATGTTCCCAGACGACATCCGCTGAGCTTTCCGTAACACCCTCAAACAGCAAGGCAGCTGTGACCTCCGAGAAGGTAACCGCTTCGTCTGTCACGAAAGCTCTCTACAGGCTATCGCCGGCAAGGAGGAGGCACAATGGCACAGGCATCCGGACGCAAACTTCCTGCAGCCACTTACAACAAACTGCCCCGCTGGCGCGGGTTCAACCTGCTAAACAAGTTCCATCGCGACTGGAACAACCGGCCGTTCAACGAACAGGAAGACTTCGCGTGGCTGGCGGAACTGGGCTTCAACTTCGTCCGTCTTCCGATGGACTATCGGTGCTGGACGGATCCGTCCGACTGGACGAAGCTGCGCGAAGAGGTGTTGAAGGAGATTGACGGGGCAGTGCGCTTCGGACAGAAGCATGGGATGCATGTGTGCATCAATTTTCACCGGGCGCCGGGCTACACGGTGGCGTCACCGCCGGAACCCAAATCGGTCTGGACAGACCCCGAGGCGCTGAAGGTATGCTGTCTGCATTGGGCGCACTTCGCGAAGCGCTACAAGGGCATTCCCAGCTCGCAGGTCAGCTTCAATCTGTTCAACGAGCCGGCGAATGTCGATGCGGA
>CAKZNX010000079.1 GCA_937132045.1 uncultured bacterium | reverse complement strand
CAGAGGACTACTATCCGTTCCAGTTACACGGCGACGTACCGGTCATCGTGGACTGGTCACCGATGATTGCGCGGATTATGTCCGAGGTGGACACAGGCGTTGCGCTGCCACTCATTTCAGCACGTTTCCACAACACGCTGGCGGAGATGATGGTCGCAGTAGCGCGCCGGGCTGGCGTGGAGCGCGTCGCTCTCAGCGGAGGATGTTTTCAGAACGCCTACCTGACCGAGCGAGCGGTGCGCCGCCTGAGCGAAGGAGGCTTCCGCCCGTACTGGCACCAGCGTGTGCCGCCGAACGACGGAGGCATTGCTCTGGGACAGCTGCTTGGCGCGGCACCGCGGCTGAGTCAAGACCCGTTGCGTTCTTCGGGGTGCGAGTGAGAAGGGGCAAGGACCGCCCTTCGTGGGGCGGTCAGGGTGTGTCACCGCTAGAAGCGGTAATTTGGACGCCAGGGGCTGAAGGCGCGACTGCTGGAGCTGTAGTAGACAGGCGTACCCTGCCCGTCAAATTGTGAAGAGTCTGTTGGTACCCGCGCATCGCGAATCCACTTCACGTGGCCGTCCACGAAAGCGGTATTCATCCCACTGCTGTGAAGCATGAAAATCTCGTCGTCTTCAAGGTCCACGTCGTTGGAGTCCACATCAGTGTCAAAAGTGCTCTCCATGAACAGGTACTCCTCTGCCGGCCTCTGCCATGCAGCCAGCGCCGTGAGGCCCAGCCCGGTCTCGCCGATGATGCTGTCGTTGATGGCGTAACTGCAGTGCCACTTCCATCGCCCATCCGGGTGCCGGGTCAGACGGAACTCACGGGCAAGGTCCCATCCCCAGAACTGCAGCGCCTGCTGGACAACAGTGTTACTGACCAGCTGCAGGTTGGGATTGCTGGGACAGACATATATGTTGGCGCGGGTGGATGCCCAGTCCGCCGGTGGGGTCTTGATATAGGGCACGATTACAAACAGCCACAGGTCGTCCATCAGCTGTGGGCGCGACGGGTCAGGGTCTTGCGAGGGAAAGTACTCATCGTAGTCCTGCACGTACATGAGCATACCGAGGGTGAACTGTTTCATGTTGGAGAGACAGACTGCCTGCCGCCCCTTCTCGCGCGCCTGCGCGAAGACAGGGAACAAGATCGCCGCCAGAATGGCGATAATGGCGATAACGACAAGCAGCTCGATGAGAGTGAAGCCTTTTGCGAAGCGTCGCATAATGTGTGACCTCCTGTACCGAAACTTTTCAGGGGGAATTGTACAACCCTCGCATTAACTCAGAGTTAAACGCAGATTAAGGAGTGTTAAGGGGGTCGCCGGTTCCCTCGGAGGAGAAAACCGGTTGAACTGCACTCAGGAGTTGACGGTAGCGTGCTCGCAATGCCTGCACCGCTGGCTGATGCGCCACCTGTGGCTCGACGCCTCGCTCCACACGCGCAAAACGGCGAGCCACCAGAAAGTCGTCGAAAAGCCCTGTGCCCACCCCGGCGATGATAGCAGCCCCGATAGCGGTGCTGGAACCAGCGTATGCTGGGATTTGCACCGGGCAGCCATACAGGTCCGCCAGAATACTCATCCACAGCTCGTTGCGCGTGCCGCCGCCCACCACACGTACCTCATCGGACACCGCATCGTGTTCACGCATCACCTGCAGGACACTCTCCAGGGCGCACCCCACCCCCTCCAGCACAGCCCGCGCCAGATGCGCGCGCGTATGGTGCGCCTGCAGACCGTAGAAGACGCCCTTCGCGCACGGGTCCCAGATGGGCGCGCGCTCTCCGCTGAGATAGGGCAGGAATGCCAGCCCGTCGCTGCCTGCGGGAACCCGTTCCGCCTCCTTCTGCAAGCGTTCCCCACTGCGTCTGCCACCGAACAACCGCGTGAACCAGTCCCACGCGCTGCCTGCCGACTGCACCGTACCGAACTGCACCCAGCGCGCCGGTTGAGCCGCCATCAGCGTGGTCAGTCGCATCTGCGCATCGGGAGTAAACCTGTCGCGCAAACAGGAAGTCCACGCCGTACCCCCGATGTAGGTGTAGCTGTCTCCCACCTGCACCGCGCCTGCCCCCACCGTAGCACACGCGCCGTCCCCAGCTCCCATCACCACCGGCAGACCCTCAGGCAAGCCAGTCGCACGCGCCGCCTCCGAGCACACCTGTCCAACCACCTGCGTGGAAGGCACCGCCTCAGGCAGGAGGCGCAGGGGAAGCTCCGCACACGTGGCAACCTCCGCGCTCCATACAAGGCGGTTCACGTCAAACAGTCCTGTCAGGGAGGCATCCGATGGGTCGGTGATGCCCCACCTGCCCGTCAGCCGCCCCACGCAGTAGTCCTTCGCCTGGATCATCCATCGGGCATGCCTGACCACCTCCGGCTCGGTCTCCGTCAGCATGACCAGCTTGGGAAGGGAGTAGAAAGGCGCGAGCCGGTTGCCGGTGATGGCGTAATAGTCCTGTTCCGGCAAATGCTGGCTCAGCCGCTGGCACTGTGATTGTGCCCGGATGTCAGCATGAATGAGTGCAAGGCGCAGCGGATTGCCTCCGTCGTCCACCAGCACGACGCCGTTCATGTGCCCGCTAAAGCCCACAGCGACAATGCGCCGTGCCCGACGCTCGTCCGCCCGCAGAAGTTGCCGGGTGCAACGAACCACTGCACGCCACCAATCTGCCGGGTTCTGTTCCGCCGCCAGTGGCGCAGGATAGGCGGTGCGGTAGGAGGCGAAAGCAGTAGCTACCAGCTGCCCGTGCTCATCCACCAGCACCGCCTTGTTGCCTGTGGTGCCCAGATCGTGCGCCAGAACGAGGTTTATCATGGCATCTGCGCGCGCAGATACTGTGCGCACCTTGGCAGCTCTTCGCGCGGGTCACCGGGAATGCCGCACTCGAGCGCCATATAGTTCGCAAAGCCGATGTCCTTGAGCGCTGCAAAGCCGGAGCGAAAGTCGGTGTGTCCGTAGCCGGGCAGGAGCCGGGTGCTATCGGCGAGGTGCACATGCGCCAGATAGTCCTTCGCGCCCCGTATGGCAGCGGGAATGTCCCGCTCCTCGATGCTCATGTGGAAGAAGTCCGCCATTAGCTTCAGGTGCGACCCACCTACTCGCTGGCAGATGCTTACTGCCTGTTCCAGTCGGTTCATGTAGTGCGTTTCGTAACGGTTCAGCGGTTCCAGCAGGATATGGCTCCCCGCCTTTTCCGCCACCTTGCCAAGCGGGTCGAGCAGTTTGCAGAGCAACTCGGTCTCCAGCTCCACCGCCGTCATGTATGGCGTGAGGTCGTTGATGCGTGGACCGCCGAAAATGGGCACCACGATCACACCCACTGCGCCCATCTCGCCAGCAGCATAGAGCAAAGTTTCGATGTCCTGAACTGCCTGCTCCCGAGAACGCCGTTCGGCATCCAGCAGAGCGCCCCGATAACCCGCGCAGATGGTGCTGGGTTTCACCGTGTGGCTCTGCGTGAGGCGCACCACCTCCGTCACCCGCTCTTTGCGCATTCCCCCATTGTCGGTATCCAGAAACTGCGCGCCCCAGAACTCAATACCCTCGTAGCCGTACTGCGCCAGATTGTCCAGCTTCTCCTGAAGGGTGTTGCCGGGAGCCATTCCTTCCTGACATGCCAGCTTCATCTGTTGCCTCCGATGTTCAACAGTATTGCGCCGGCGGAATCCGCCTGCGTACACCCTTTGGCTGATGGGCGTTCGATTCCTGCCCTACACCACCTGCATCTTTTGCCCCAGCCGACGCGCCCACTCCACCGTCGCGACGTACTTCGGCGCCTCGCGAGGGTCCTGATCCATGTATTCCAGAATGCCCCAGCATCCCCACTTGGACCAGGTGCTGGTGGAGGCAAAGTAGTTGAACAGCCAGCCCCCCTGCTCTTCCCACGCCCGATAGTAGCGGCGATAGATGCTGGCAATGCGAGGGTGGCGGTTCGTCGCCATAATGAGCTGAGTGAGCCTTTCGTTGTTTTCGGCACCGCCCGCGCCGAGGAAGTGCGTTCCCCCCTCATACGCTACCAGCCGGAGGTTGTACTTTCGCGCCAGCGCGGACTGTTCTCGAAGCAGCTGGACGCACTGCGGCAAATCGTTGTTCTCCAGATAGTCCAGCGCCTGCTCCACAGTCCATCGCGATACCTCGTCGGCTGAGGGATTGGAGTCGGGGGTGAAGGTGGTGCCGAGATACGGAGCAATCGCCATCACATCCGCGCTCCGATATGCCTGCTGAAACTCCACGATTCTTTCCGAAACCCACGCATTGGCGAACCACACCGGCAAGACGCGAATGACCCGATTGCCCAGCAGGGGACGCCAGATGTTGAAAATCTGTACCGAACGATACGCCGTGTATCGCCAGGCATATTCCCAATCTGCCCCTGACCCACCGAGATTCAGCTCACGCCCGCGTTCAGAGGCATACCGGTGCTGAGAGAAGATGCCGTTCCACAGCTCGTTGGAGTACTCCAGCCACACTCTGAGCCTCGGGTTCAGCTTCTCGCGCACCAGTCGCGCAGCGCGCTCCGCGTAATCGTCGTCCGCTCGATGCGGAATGCATATCCACGCGTCGCACTGCAGGCGGTTGCAGAGGTCGCACATCACCTCCATCGGAACCCCGCGGGCGGTCCACGTTGCGGTCTGCAGAGTGGGTCGGTCGGTCCAGCGCTCAATCCGGCTGTTGTTGGTCTCGCCCCAGTCCATGAAACGCAGGCACGCGATGCCGCTCCAGCGCTGGAGGAATTTGGGATGGAAGGGGTTCTTCAGGTAGCTGCTCTCGAAGCCGGGCATGATGACGCGGATGTTGCGCACGTGGTTGTTTGGGTTGGTACGCCTGATCTGCAGGAAGATCGCACCACGAGAAGGGTCCACCTCAATCTGGATACGTCCCGGCTCAGAGCGAACGACCCGCGCAGCGTTCCAGAAGCGCAGATCTCCGTCCCCGTCGTAAAGCACGGTGTACGTACCGCCCGGGTAACGCGGTCTGCCATCCGGCCCGGGGTCGATGGTGTTCATCAGCGTTTCGGCGTAGCAGCCGGGTTCGAGTCGTTTCACCCAACCGTTCGCGTCAAGGTCCAGAGCCGGACCCTGTCCCCAGCCTGCTCCTTCGCGCTGGCTTATCCACTCGCGCGATAGACGAAACACGTCCACAAAGGGCAGTTCCGAGTTCCAGTCTGCCGGACCGCTCAGGTTCATTCCCAGAGCCGCCCGCACCCTCGGCAATGGTCGCACAACCTGCATGCATACACCTCCTGACGGCTTGTGAATGCTCAGCACTAAAGCGTTTTAGCATTCGTCAGCACGCGCCTGCAAGTCCTGCTGACCGCTCTCCTTCGCGCCCCCCGGTGCGCAAAACCCGTACGTTTGCGGGGAAGGTCAGGGCTGTGTCAGCGTGTCCGGTCTCGCGCAACGCTCCCACTTACCCGGCATCGGCGGGTGAGGCTTGTGCGGTTCGGTTTGATACCAGTAAGCCACGCTCGAGTAGTCGTTGTTCTGCAGGTTGGCGTGACCGTGCTCGATGGTCACTTTCAGCGACTTCTGGAAGATGACCGGGTCCTGAATATGGAACCGGTAACTGGTGCACTTGCGGCGTCCCGGATAGCGCGGGTCGTGCTCGTGAATGGACGTGCCTGCGTAGGGATAGGCGCGGTCGTGCATGCCCCAGGCGTGGCAGAAGTAATCCTCGGAGCCGGTGCCCACCAGCGACGGCAATTCTTCCCCGTCGATGAAGAACATGTCGTCGCCCTCGCCCCACCAGGTCAACCCATCCACATTGGGGTCGATGTTGTGCACCGACAGCACACAGCCCACGTAGTGACCCGCACCTTCTGCTTCCAGAATGACATAGTTCTCCTTGCCGTCCACGTTTGGCTCGTTGAACAGCGTGCCGATATCGATGCCCTGCCTGCCCAGCTCGCCCTTGATGCCTCTGGTCGGGCACTCCTGCCGGTACTGCGCATGGAAACGCAGAGCGTCTTCAGGCAGAGAGTCATATTCCTCGTAGTGGATGTAAAAGTAGAACGCGCGGATGGGCGTATCGCATTCGTTGACAATCTGGATGACCGCACGCTCGGCGAACGGCATCTGCCAGTAGCAGTTCATCGCCATGTTGCCGCCCCGTTTTCCCTCCAAATCGGCGGGAGCGACCGTCGCCAGCGGTGCCGAGACGAAGCTCTGCGCGATGCCGTGCCCCAAGCCAAAGAAATCGCCGAGAGGAACGGTCACGCTCGGTTCCCTCTCGTTGTCCCAGTACATTTTCAGCAGGGTCTTGCGCAGGTAGTCGCGATCTTTGCACGAGACGGTAAACCAGATGTGGGTAATACACCCTGCGCCGGAGATGTCTGCCAGCGTGGCGGTTTCGCCCTCCGGGATGTGCCAGAAATCGGCGTTGCCGCCAGACTTATCGTAGCTGGACACACGGCGCGTGCGAGCGTGCCGGCGCAGGGTCAGCGACTTTAGCGTGGAAAGCGTGAATGGGTTCATCATGTCCTCCTTTTGACCACTCGCACTAACGCCTCTCTTTTCGGCAGTCGGATGCACTGCTCCTGTGGCTTCGGGGAGGACAACGCTTTACTACACAGCTTCCAGCGCCGCGGCAAGGTCGTCTACGAGGTCGTCCGGGTCCTCCAACCCCACCGAGATACGCACCATGTTGTCGGGGATACCACACCAGGCTCGCTCTTCTGCCGTCATGGAGGCATGAGACATCAACGGGGGATAGCCGATCAACGACTCGGCCCCGCCCAGACTCTCCGCCAGATTGAACACCTTCGTTCCCTCACACAGCCGCCGGGCGCACTCTGCACCACCCTTGACGCCCACTGCAATCATGCCGCCAAAACCGTGCCGCATCTGCTCTTTTGCCAATTCGTGTTGCGGGTGCGACGGCAAGCCTGGATAGCGCACCCACTCGATCTTCGGGTGCTCCTCGAGAAACTGAGCAACTCGCCTAGCATTACGGCAATGCGCCTCCATGCGCACATGTAGCGTGCGGATGCCGCGCAGGCTCAACCAGCAGTCGAACGGGCTGGGCACTCCACCGAAGTCGTTCTGGTAGCGGTACAGTCGTTCGTAGAGGTCCGGGTCGCGAGTGACCGCCGCACCACCAACCAGGTCGCTGTGCCCCCCGATGTATTTAGTGGTGCTGTGCAGTACGATGTCCGCGCCAAGGTCCAGTGGCGTCTGCAGATACGGGCTGGCAAAGGTATTGTCCACCACCAGCAGGGCGCTATGCCGATGAGCGATATCGGCAATCGCGGCGATATCCACCACCACCAGCGTGGGGTTGGACGGGCTTTCCATCCAAACGAGCCGGGTCTGCGGGGTGAGCGCTTGTTCGAGCTGGTCAAGGTCAGTGAAGTCGGCGTACGAGTGCTCGATCTGATATTTCTCCCGAAGATGGCGCAACAGACGGAAGGTACCGCCGTAGATGTCTTTGGTCGCCAGGATGTGCTCGCCAGAGCGCACCAGCGAGGTCACTGCCGTCTCTGCCGCCATCCCCGAGGCGAATGCCAGACCGTATTCGCCATTCTCCAGCGCAGCGATGCTCTTCTCGAGCGCGGCACGGGTTGGGTTGCCGGAGCGCGCATACTCCCACCCTGCCTTCAGTTCGCCCACCCTGTCCATCACATAAGTTGACGCCATGTAAATCGGCACCACCACCGAACCGGTTACGGGGTCGGGTTCTTGTCCTGCTCGTATCGCTTTGGTTCCGAAACGCATCCATCCTCCTCCTTCATGGCTTTCGTCCGATTGTGCGGTGCTGTCTAGTATGCCAAAAGGGCGCCAGCGGTGTCAAACCCTCCGTGTCATTGCGAGGAGCGAAGCGACGAAGCATTCCCCTTCGCGAACCGTGTCATTGCGAGGAGCGTAGCCACGAAGCAATCCCCTTCGCGACCCGTGTCATTGCGAGGAGCGTAGCCACGAAGCAATCCCCTCCGCGACCCGTGTCATTGCGAGCAGCGTAGCCACGAAGCAATCCCCTCTGCGACCCGTGTCATTGCGAGGAGCGTAGCGACGAAGCAATCCCCTCCCCGACCCGTGTCATTGCGAGGAGCGCGGCGACGAAGCAATCCCCTCCCCGACCCGTG
>CAKZNX010000078.1 GCA_937132045.1 uncultured bacterium | reverse complement strand
CACCTGACCCGACCAATAGGGGACTGAAACACCATCACGGTCAGCGTGTGGAGTATGACCACATGTTGCACCACCTGACCCGACCAATAGGGGACTGAAACTTCTTCTTTCCAGAAAAGGAATCCCCGAAACACCGGTTGCACCACCTGACCCGACCAATAGGGGACTGAAACAGACGGTCCACCGCGAGGCGGAACCTCGCCAATGGGTTGCACCACCTGACCCGACCAATAGGGGACTGAATGCCCGCGTGCACACCGGGAGCAGCAGAGCGCACACTCCCACGGACTCGCCGGCAAGGGGCTGGGTAAAGGGGAACAACCCCTCTCCCCACCTCTCCCCGACGCGGGGAGAGGAGGCCAAGGCGCAGGGGCTTGACTGCGTTCGGGAGCCAAACCCCTCTCCCGACTTCTCCCAGAAGCGGGGAGAGGTGTCGAAGTCCCCTTCCACCTCGGGAAGGAACTGGGGGTTGGGGTTGCCCCGTTGCCAGCTCCAGCGCGTTGTGATATAATTGCCTTGCGGGGAGCGGTGGCCGAGTGGACTAAGGCGCACGCCTGGAGAGCGTGTGGGCTCGCAAAACGAGCCTCGTGGGTTCGAATCCCACCCGCTCCGCCATTTTGTCCCCGAGGGTTCACATGTTCCAGACCACCGACACCATCTCCGCCATCGCCACCCCGCCCGGAGAAGGCGGTATCGGCATTGTTCGGGTCAGCGGAAGGCAGGCGCTACCCATCGCGCGACGCCTGTTCACTCCCCTGCCCCAGCGCCTGCAGAGCCACCGCATCTACGTGGGCAGTGTCATCGACCCGTCCAGCGGCGAACATGTCGACCGTGCGCTGTTGCTCACCTTTCTGGCTCCGCGCAGCTACACGGGCGAGGATGTGGTGGAGTTCAGCTGTCACGGCGGCGCGCTGATTTTACGGCGGGTGCTCAGGCTGTGCCTGCAGACGGGCGCACGACTGGCAGAACCTGGCGAATTCACCCTGCGGGCGTTCCTCAACGGGCGTCTGGACCTGGCGCAGGCGGAAGCGGTCGCCGACCTGGTGCGCGCGCGCACCGAAACCGCTCACCGGCTGGCGATGCGTCAGCACGAGGGCGAGCTCTCGCGCGCCGTCCACGCCCTGCGCGATGAGGTGCTGAGCCTGCTGGCAGGCATCGAAGCCCACCTCGACTTCTCCGACGACATCGGAGAGATGGACTACAGCCTGCTGAGCCGACAGATGGATGCTCTGCTCGCAAAGTGTGAAAAGTTGCTCACCACCGCACGCTACGGACGGCTGGCGCGGGAAGGCGCCACTGTGGTGATTGCCGGACGCCCCAACGTGGGCAAGTCCAGCCTTCTCAACGCCCTGCTGGGCGAGGAGCGCGCCATCGTCACCGACATCCCAGGCACCACGCGCGACGTGATCAAAGAGAGCATTCAGGTGCGCGGTATCCCGGCGCAGCTGTGGGACACCGCCGGACTGCGCCAGACGGAAGACGTGGTGGAACGGTTCGGGGTGGAACGCACGCAACGCTCCCTGCAGAACGCCGACCTGGTGCTCTTTGTGCTCTCCGCGCCTGACGGCTTCACCGACGAAGACCGCCATCTTCTGGCGCAGCTCCCGCAGGAGCAGGTGGTGCTGGTGTGGAACAAGTGCGACATCGTGCCGAAAGAGGACGCGAGCAGGCTGAGTACACAGATTTCCCGCGAGCATCGCGCGCCGGTGGTGCTGGTGAGCGCGCTGACGGGGTGGAACCTGCACGAACTGGTGGAGGTGATGGGCGAGAGGTTGCTGGGCAGCGACTTTACGACGCCGGAGGGTGCCGTGGTAACCAGCGAGCGGCACCAGATCGCCCTCCAGCAGACGATGCAGAGCCTGCAACTGGCAAAAGCGAGCGCAGAAGCCGGGTTGCCGGGCGAGCTCCTCTCGGTGGACGTGCGCGGTGCGCTCAACGCGCTGGGGCTGATTACCGGCGAGACGGTCACCGAGGACATCGTGGAGCGCATCTTCAGCCAGTTCTGCATCGGCAAATAGGGTAGAGAAATCTATACTTTCTTTTTCAGCCAGATGTAGTGTATAATTTTGGTGGAATTAAAAATTTAGATTCACAAAGGCTATCTCGCGATGCGCAGTCGTACCGACATACAATTGAGAGTGCCGGAGGTATGCCGTCCGGGCGCCATGCGTGCAGACCAGGTCAACGAAACGGTGCAGGAATACATCGAGGGCATCCACCGCCTTCAGGAAGAGGTGGGGCGTGTGGCGACGAACGAAGTGGCTCAGTATATGGGCGTGTCCCCCGCGTCCGCCAGCATCATGCTGAAGCGCCTCGCGGAGATGAACCTGGTGGAGCACACCCCCTATCGTGGCATCATCCTCACCGAAGAGGGCGAGAAGATGGCGCATGAGCTGCTGCGCATCCACCGTCTGACCGAGCGCCTGCTCACCGACATCATCGGGCTGCCCTGGAACGATGTGCACGACTTCGCCTGCAAGCTCGAGCACTACATCTCTCCGGAGGTCGCCGACAAGATTGCCGAGGCGCTGGGCAACCCCACCACCTGCCCGCACGGCAACCCGGTGGACGCTACGGTGGATGACGGGTCCATCCGGCTGGCCGATGCCGCCGAGGGGCGCGACCTGCTGGTGATAAAAATCACCGACGAGCGGCGTGCGTTTCTGCAATATGTCGAGACGCTGGAGCTGGTGCCCGGCGCGCAGGTGGAGGTGCTGGGGCGCACCCCGTTCGACGGGCTGATCCAGATTAACGTGGACGGCAGACAGCATACCGTCGGTCCCGAAGTCGCACGATATGTGTGGGTAAAGGAGCCATCATGAGCGACAGCCAGTCCGCACCGAAGAGCCGACAGCGGTCAGTTGCCCGTGTGGTGCTGGTGGGCAATCCGAACGTGGGCAAAAGCGTGCTTTTCAACCGGCTAACGGGAAGATATGTGACGGTGTCCAACTATCCCGGCACCACGGTGGAGATAGCGCGGGGTCAGGCGGTTATCGGCGGGCAGAACTGCGAGGTGCTGGACACTCCTGGCATGTATTCGCTTACCCCCATCACCGAAGAGGAGCGGGTGGCACGTGCGCTCTTGTTGCGCGAGCGCCCCGACGTGGTGGTGCATGTGGTGGACGCCAAGAACCTGAACCGGATGCTGGCGCTCACCTTGCAGTTACTGGAGGCGGGTCTGCCGGTCATTCTGCTGTTAAACATGATGGACGAGGCGGAGCGGTTGCATCTGCACATCGACCACCACGCTTTGGCGAAGAAGCTGGGCATTCCCGTGATACCGGCATCGCTCATTTCGGGGCGAGGCGTTGAGGAGCTGAGAAGCATTGTCAACGAATACCTTTCCAGCGGACAGGATTATCACCTACCCGCCCCCGATTGAGGAGGCGGTTCAGCACATAGAGAGCCTGCTGAGCGCGGAGTACACCGTGCATCGTCGCGCCATCGCCCTGTTACTGCTTCAGCACGACGAGGAGATCGAGGGCATGGTGCGCCGGCGCGAAGGCGAGGAGCGTTTCGCGCGGATAGCCGAGCAGATACGCGAGGCACAGTTGCACTTCCAGCAGCCGCTTGCCGTAGTTCTGCTGGCGCACCGCCAGCGCGTGGCGCAGGAAATCGCCCGCGAGGTTCTGCACACCCCAAGCCGTTCGGGCAGCAGCTTCGCCGAGTGGCTGGGCAGAGTGTGCATGCAACCCCTCACAGGCATCCCCATTCTTCTGCTGGTGCTGTACTACGGGCTGTATCAGTTCGTGGGCGTATTCGGCGGGGGCACGCTGGTGGACCTGCTGGAGAACCGCCTTTTCGGGGAGGTCATCAACCCGTTTCTGTCGCACTGGGTGAAGGCGCTGGTTCCCTTCATGCCCATTCAGGAGCTGCTCATCGGGGAATATGGCATCTTCACCTTGGGGATCACCTACGCGGTGGCGCTCATCCTGCCTATCGTCGGCACCTTCTTCCTGATGTTCTCCATTCTGGAGGACAGCGGCTACTTCCCGCGCCTCGCCATGCTCATCGACCGACTCTTCAAGAAGATCGGTCTCAACGGGCGGGCGGTTATCCCCATGGTGCTGGGCTTCGGCTGCGACACCATGGCGACGATGGTCACACGCATTCTGGAGACTCCGCGTGAGCGACTGATCGCCACCTTCCTGCTGGCGCTGGCGATTCCCTGCTCGGCACAGCTGGGGGTGATCATGGCACTGCTGGCGTCGCACCCGGGCGCGCTGGCTATCTGGGCGGGCACGCTGGTCAGCGTCTTTCTGCTCATCGGGTGGCTGACGGCGCGCGTGCTGCCGGGCACGCCAGCAACATTCCACATCGAAATCCCACCGATGCGCCTGCCCATCCTGTCCAATGTGTTGATCAAGACCTACGCTCGGATGCACTGGTACTTCCGCGAGGTGTTCCCGCTGTTCATCGTCGCCAGCGTGCTTATCTGGCTGGGGCAGATCACGGGGTTGTTCGACCTGGCTCTGCGCGCGCTCGCCCCGGCAATGCTCCTGCTCGGCTTGCCCGACGACGCGGCTTCTGCCTTTCTATTCGGCTTCTTCCGTCGCGATTACGGCGCGGCAGGGCTGTATCACCTGCAGGAAAACGGCGTGTTAAGTGGGCGCCAGCTGCTGGTCAGCGCTATCACGCTAACGCTGTTCCTTCCCTGTGTGGCGCAGTTCCTGATGATGAAGAAGGAGCGCGGGCTGAAGACCGCGCTGGCGATGTCCGCAATCATCTTCCCCTTCGCCATTGCGGTGGGCGCGGTGATGAACTGGATACTGCAGACAATCGGGGTGAACCTATGAAATGTGCGTTCTGCAACTACACGTATGAACTCGCCGAATCCGCGCAGGTATGTCAAGGGTGTGGGCTGTTTGGTGGCTGCCACCTGACGAAGTGCCCGCGCTGTGGCTATGAGCAACCCCAGGAACCGCCTCTGGTGGGCTGGCTGCGTCGCCGCTTCGCCAAACGGGATGCGCAACCGATCCCTCCGTCTGTCGAGAGGTTGTAATCTGTGCGCAAACGACACCGGCACAGGATACATCACGAAAGGGCACCCGACGGCACCCTGCCCGTCACCGCGCTGCATGTGGGCGAGGCAGGATACGTGCGCGACCTGCGCCTGCACGACCATGCCCTGGTGCAGAAGCTGCTGACGCTGGGCGTGACTCCAGGCTCGCGGCTGAAGGTAATCCAGCGGTTCCCCACCTATGTGCTCCAGATTGGCTACACGCAGATTGCCATCGACCACCACCTCGCCTACGCCATACGAGTGCAACCCGACACCGAAAGCTGACGCCTCCCCCGCCCTTGCTTGCTGCTTCAGTGATGAGCTATAATCAAGACGCCGTTGCTGTCAAAGATTGTGGGAGATGAGCTAATGACGATGCATCCTTCTGTTCCGAAAGTGCTATCCGAACTCAAAGAACGTTTTCCCAACAGTACCCTGCTCGCCCTCGGGCAAACCGTCTTCTGGGACGAACCTACCAAAGCGGTGTTGAACCGGCTTGCAGACCAGCTGGGCTTGCGGTTCCCCTTCCTGCTGTGCGTGCACTGCACCGACTACTTTGCCAAGCTTTCCTCTCCCCTGCAGACCGACCGCAAGATCGTGGCGCTCCCACACAACGACGGCACCACCCGCAATCTCTGGTCCGCAGCGGGCGAACTCTCCTGTCTGTTCGGAAGCGAGACCATCCCCACCCGCCAGCGTTATGTCAACGCTGGCGTGGCTTTTGATAAGGTGGCAAAACGGCACCCGGACGGCGAACAGGCGTTCACCGACCGCATGACTGAGGCATGGGGATGGCGCGGACTGGTGCACACCGAACTGCACTCGGTCATCGTGCATGAAGTCTGCTTGCAACATGTGCTGGAGCCGCTAATGGAGTTGCTCAACTGGGGCTTCGAGGAAAGTCTGAATCTTTTGCCGCCACAACACCGGGAGGAAGCACGCTCCGTCGTGGCAGACCGCATCCGGGGATGGGTCAGCGACTTCGCCAAACAGTATCCCGACCAATGTTTGAGCGCCCTGTATCAGTGGCTGTTTCCCCGCTTCTTCGCCATGATGGGCGCCCCGACCGATAACCTCAGCACCAACTGTTCCGCCAATCTGCTGAAACTTTCTCCCGAAACCGCCTGCCTGCCGAGGTTCCAGCTGGTAGACATCTTCCTGAACCCGGAGACGCGCCCCCTTGCCGAACAGGCGTATAACCAGGCGGTGGCTGACTCCGAAATTTACACGCTCGACCGCTTCGGGGAGGGTGCCCTTCCCTTCGACCTGATTATCCCGAAGCGGGGTCGCGGCACCATACGCCTCACCAACCGATGGATGACCGTAGAGACCGACCCGCCACTCACCGTTGCTCTGCCGCATCCCGTACACTCGGTGCAGGAGCTGGCTCAGGTGGTGGCGGAACGCTTCGGGACGGGCGTGTCCTTGGTGGGCAAGGCGGTGACGCTGGTGTCGATGCTGGCGCGCGAGTTCATGTTTGTGATGAACGAGGGTGGCTCGCCCTATGTGTGGCGCACCCGCAGGATGAACCAGTATCTGCGTGAGCACGGCGTGGAATGGAATATCCATCCGATTTTGCGACTGGTATATCCCACATGGGATACCCTTGGTGACGGTGCCGATAGAGAGATCAGCCTGCCGGAGCACCTGGCAAACGCCTTTGGCAAACGCGAGGTCAGCATGGCAGAGTTCTCTGCGCGGTGGCTCGAGGTGGTGCAGGAGCAGAGGGCGTTGCTCGATACCATTCGTCGGGTGACCAGCCCGCGCGAGATGCTGGTGTTTCTGGCTCAGCGCGACGGCAAGCACTGGCACAGCCTGCGGGAGGAGTACGACCACCACACCACCACCCTTCGGCAGCTGCGCCAGCAGGCGGAGGCAATCCACAACCACATCCATACGCTGTACGCCCGCATCAAGGAGTGGAAGGCAGACTATCAGAGGATTGAGCGAGACAAAGGCGAAAACTATCGGCGGACTATCCAGCCGCTGAAGGACGAGCTGTGGGAGATGGCGCAGAATGGCATCACGCACGGCGAGCAGGTCGAACACATCCGCGAAGCCATTCGGCAGCACGAAGAGTCCCGAAAGCAGTTTGACCGCGAGTTGCAGCGGCGGCGCGAGTGGATTGCGGAGGCGCGTGCCGAGGTGGCGCGGCTGAAACCGCAGAGGCTGGCTCTGGAGCGTGGAGAACAGAACCAGCGCGCCCGTCAGCGCGTGATGGAGATAGAACGTCAGGCGGAACTGCGCAAGATGGAGCTGGTCCGGCAAGCCATCCTCGTCTCCGAGGGACTGGTGCACACCGACCACCGCCCGACCTTCTGGTGGATTCCACTGGTGGACCCTTCCGGCAGCTGGGCGGACCGGATGACTGAGGGAACGGAACTCTATCTGGAGGAGATTTAGGTGCCGAGAAGGACAGAGGATAAGGTCAAGCGACAGACACAGCTGGCGCAGATTGTGCAAGAGCGACGACAGGCAGGCGAACGCTGTGTTTTCACCAACGGCTGTTTCGACATTCTGCACGTGGGACATATCCGATACCTGCAGGAGGCACGCGAGCTGGGCGACTATCTGGTGGTAGCCATCAACAGCGACGAGTCGGTGCGCCAGCTCAAGGGCTATCCGCGTCCCTTCGTCACGCAGGACGAGCGCGCCGAGATGCTTGCAGCGCTGGAGAGTGTGGACTATGTCACCATCTACGACGAGCTGACCGCCGAGGCGGTGGTGAGACTGCTGCGCCCGGAAATCTACGTCAAAGGCGGAGACTACCGCCCGGATACCATTCTGGAAGCGCCCGCGGTTCGTTCCTATGGTGGACAGGTGGTGACCGTTGCGCTGGTGCAGGGGCGTTCTACCACCCGGCTGGTGGAGCGTGTGGTGCGCGCGCTGACCGAGCGTGAGGAGGAACGGGTATGAAAGGTGTGCTGCTTCTTGCCACGTGGAACTTCGGCAGGCTGGCAGTGGAGCGAGCCTTCAACGCGCTAGAGCTGGGTTCGCCCGTTCTGGAAGCGCTGGAGACCGGTATTAACGCGGTGGAGATAGACACAACCGTGCAGTCGGTGGGAT
>CAKZNX010000077.1 GCA_937132045.1 uncultured bacterium | reverse complement strand
CCGAGGGGATTGGCTTCGGGGAGGCGATTGGGCGGATGATTGCCGAAGGAGATTTTCCTTACAAGGAGGTGAGCGTGCTGGCGGCAGGTTACCGGTTGAAGGTGCCCATTACCGTGCACGTGGGCATCGGCTACGACATTATCCACGAGCATCCCAGCTGCGACGGCGCAGCACTTGGCGCAGCATCCTACACCGATTTTCTGGTGTTTGCGCACGCAGTGTCCCAGCTGGAGGGCGGTGTAATGATGGCTTTCGGTTCTGCTGTGATGGCTCCGGAAGTGTACCTTAAAGCGCTTTCGATGGCGCGCAACGTGGCGCATCAGGAGGGACGTGAGATCAGGCATTTCACTACCGCCGTGTTTGACCTCATTCCGCTGGGGGGTGACCTGCATCACGAAGCGCCCAAATCCGACCCGCGATACTACTATCGTCCGTGGAAGACCATTCTCGTGCGTACCGTCGCTGATGGCGGCGAGAGCTTCTACTTCTGCGGCAACCATCGCGTGACGTTGCCCAACCTTTACCATCGCATTCTGCATCACTTGGAGGGTGGCGCATGACCGAACAGCGATTACGAGAGATTCTCAATCGCTTCCCGCACCTGCGCGTGTTGATTGTGGGCGACTTCTTCCTCGACCACTACCTGCACATCGACCGCGCCCTCAGCGAAACCTCGCTGGAGACAGGGCTGGAGGCGTATCAGGTGGTGGGGATTCGTAACAGCCCGGGCGCAGGCGGAACCGTCGCCAACAACCTGCGCGCCCTCGACGTGCAGACCTACGCGCTCACACTCATTGGGCAAGACGGACATGGCTACGACCTGCTCCACGAACTGCGAAAGCGCGGGGTGCATGTGGATGGCGTCCTGCAGCATCCATCCCGTTTCACCCCTACCTACACCAAGCCGATGCTGCGCGAGCGGGATGGGCGCGTGCATGAGATCAACCGGCTGGACATCAAGAACCGGGTACCGCTGGAACCGGAATGGGACGAACGGCTCATCACGAAGCTGCGCGAGATGGTGCCGGAAATGGACGGCGTGATCGTGGCAGACCAGGTGGAGGAGCGCAACTGCGGCGTGGTGACCGACCGAGTGCGCGAAGAGATATGCCAACTGGCGCAGGAGTATCCGGCGAGGGTGTTTTTTGCCGACTCGCGGGCGCGTATCGGAGAGTATCACCACGTCTGCATCAAACCGAACCAGCGCGAGGCGATGCGCGTGTTTGACCCGGATTGGGAAGGCTCCTGCTCACCGCAACAGGCACGCGAGGTGGGCGCAAGGCTGCGGCAGCGCACGGGCAAACCGGTCTTCGTCACCGTCGGCGAAGCAGGAGTGCTTGTCATCGAGCCAAAACGCATCAGCCATGTGCCTGCGGTTCCGCAGCGGGGCGATATCGACATCGTCGGTGCGGGAGACAGCACCTCCGCAGGCACGGTTAGCGCGCTGTGTGCTGGAGCGAACCTGATTGAGTCCGCACAGGTAGGGCAGCTGGTGGCGTCCATCACCGTCCAGCAGATTGGCACTACGGGCATCGCGACGCGCGATCAGGTTCTGCGACGCCTGACCGAAGCCAGAGAATGGGGCTGGAAGGAGCTCGCCTAGACGCGAGCAATATACACCATCATCAGGTTGGTCACGGCAAGGGGAATGCCAATCCCCCACCCCACCCGCAAGGTCCACCGCCACGTCATACGCGCGGTGACGCTATCGATAACGATCACCAGCAAATAGCTCAGCAGGGCAAGCGCCACGCCAACCCACAGGTTCGTCGCCCACAACAGAGCGGTCATTCCCAGCAGCAGCACCAGCTCGTACCAGTGGGTCAACTCGATGATTCCCAGATACGGACCGGAGAACTCGGTGAGGATACCGCGCACAATCTCCTGATGCGCATGATGCGAGGTGGAGATATCGAAAGGCGATTTGTTCATCTTCATCGCCAGCACCAGAACCTGTGTCACGCCAAACAGCGGTAAAGTAAGCAGAAGTGGCTCGTTCAGTCGGAAGATGTCGCGCACCATGAAACTGCCGGTTGCCAGATACACCCCCACCACGAACAGCGCCAGCAACGGTTCGTAGCTCAGCAGGAGCAGCAGTTCCCGATAGGCGCCAATCTGGCTGTAGGGCGATCGCACGCTGAACGCCCCGAGTATGAGCGATACGCTGCCGAGCGCCAGAACAAACAGCAAGACCAGCAAATCCTGCCCCAGCACCAGCATCACCACGCTCAGCACGACGGAGGTGAGGTACAGGTATACCGTTACCATCTGGATTTTCGTGGAGGCGAGCGTGTCCTTAGAGAAGAGTTTGATCAGGTCATAGAACGGCTGCACAATAGGCGGACCGATCCTGCCCTGCATCCTCGCGCTCACCTTCCGGTCGATGCCCATCAGCAAGCCGCCTATCAGCGGAGCCACCACCAGCGTCACCACAATAGTCAGAGGCATGTACCAGTCAATCAAAGCACAGACACCCCGAACATCACAATAAGTAACCCCACCGCCACGGCGTTCACCCAGCGACTATGACGTGCTTCCCCGAAGAAGTACTCGAAATAGTGACCACCGACCTGCACCTCCACAATATCGTCGCCTGCGGAGCGAAACCGGACATCAGGCACCTCTTCCACCTGCTCCCCGCATAGATATGGGGGGGCAGTCGCCGTGCGCGGCAGCCGAATGAACAGCAAAGGTAGCACAAACGCCAGCACGAGCACGCTGAACAGCATCAGCACCGGGAACCAGCCGATGTCGCTGCCGATGGGGATGTCGGTGGCGAAACCGGCGCTGCCGTAGTAACGTGTCACGGCTGGCACTACCAGATAGTTCAGCACCTGTGCCACAAGTAGGCTGAAGACGGTCGCGCCCAGTGCGAGAAACAGCAGCGACCCCAGATACATCGGATGAAGGCGCTCCAGTCGCACCGGGGGGCTGCCCGGTGCCACACTCAACATCTTGCCCACCCACTTTGTCCAGAACATTACGGTGAAGGTGCTGCCAATCACGAACATGACCGTGGCTACGGGCAGCCGAACCGACGACTCGATAGCCGCCCACTTGGCTATCAACACCCCGAACGGCGGCAATAGCATGGAGGCGATGCCAATCACCGTAACGACGGTGGTAAGGGGCATACGGGCGAAAAGCCCCTCCATCCGCTCGATCTCGCGGCTGTGTATACCGCCTTCAATCACGCCCACTGCCATGAACAGCAGACCTTTCGAGATGGCGTGAAAGATAATCAGCATGACCGCCGCCGATAGCGCCATCGACGTGTTCAACCCGGCGCACGCAATGATCAGACCGAGATTCGAGACGGTGGAATAAGCCAGCACCCGCTTTGCGTTCATCTGGCTGATAGCCAGCATTGCCGCCACCACGAAAG
>CAKZNX010000076.1 GCA_937132045.1 uncultured bacterium | reverse complement strand
GAAGCAATCTCCTTGGTCCACCGAAAAACCGCAGGGGATTGCTTCGCCTGCCTGACGGCAGGCTCGCAATGACACACAGTGCCCACCTGTCATTGCGAGGAGCGAAGCGACGAAGCAATCTCCTCCACTTCACGTGAACCGCAGGGGATTGCTTCGCCTGCCTGACGGCAGGCTCGCAATGACACACAGTGCCCACCTGTCATTGCGAGGAGCGCAGCGACGAAGCCGTCCCCCTCTCGCCCCTCGTGTCATTGCGAGGAGCGCTAGCGACGAAGCAATCTCCTCCACTTAACGCGAACCGCAGCGGATTGCTTCGCCTGCCGGGTGGCAGGCTCGCAATGACACATTGCCCACCTGTCATTGCGAGGAGCGAAGCCACGAAGCAATCTCCTCCACTTAACGCGAACCGCAGGGGATTGCTTCGCCTGCCTGACGGCAGGCTCGCAATGACACCTGACCCGTGTCATTGCGCGGACCGAAGCGACGAAGCAATCCCCTTAGTCCCCTGCAAGCCATGACACGGGCACACCAGCCTGAACATCATCATCCCTTCAAGAACCCTCGTGCGCTCATTGCACAAAAACCCTTCACAACAGGCAACAAACATGCTAAAGTATATTCAACCAGCTGTCTCCTATAGTGTAGTAAGGAAGTATACACGGTTCATCGCACATTCGCGACAATGGTGGGCAGATTGTGTCTGCATGTGTGGTGAGGAGCGTTTGTGATGGCTGGGCTGGTTCGTCGCAACAACAAGCGGCACCAGTTTGACCCGTTGGGCACAGCTGGGGTGGTTGCGAACATGAGCGGGCAGGTGGTGAGTAACAACCTGGTTGACCTGTTCGCGGTGTTGCGATGCCAGCAGGGCCACGCCGAGACGCCCTGAAGGTGAACACATTTCAGACAGGTGGTACAGGGTTTTAGGCGTGCAGTACGAATTGGCGATTGGCTTATCGCAGAGGTCGGGCTGCCCTCCGTGTGTGCGGCTGGTCTCAGTTGGCAGCTGCCTGAGCGGTCAGCGCAGCTGGGGCGACAGCCTCTTTTCACCAGGCAGGAATGTCGCGCGGCGTGCTCCTGCGCGCTCCCAAAGCGGGACGCCGCTCCTTCCCAGAGACTCATCTCGCCGAACCCGTGGGGCGGTAGCGTCGTTTGTTTCGGTGGGCGCTCATAAGAACAGTTTGGGCAGGTACTTCACCAGCTCATCGCAGGGTGGTTCAGCGCCCGATGCCACCACGTACATGCGGGAGTGGCTCTGGCGTGCTGCTTCTGCCAGCGGGGCATACGGCTTATTGCACACGTCCAGAAAGCCGATATTATAGTTCTCGCCGTCGAACCGTCCGAGCGCCGACTGGTCGTAGAGCGTAAAGTAGTGCACGCCGACGCACCACGGCTCTGCCGCGGCGGTTTCCAGATAGACGCGGTAGGCACGGCCGCGCTCCATCTGATTGCGCACCCTGCCAATGCCGCTGCCGGGCAGTCCCACATCCAGTGCCCCAAAATGCCACTCGCCGATCATCACCGGCATCCCGAGAGCGTCACTGAGCGAACGAAGCCGGTTCGCCGGCACGCGGTTGTCGTAGCAGTTGATGCTGAACACATCGAAACACTTCATTCCCTCCACCACCCAGGCAGGAGGTACCGTGTAGTAGCGTGCGCCGAGATTCAGATGGTTGGGGTCCACGCGCCGACAGGCTTGGCTGAGGGTGTCGTACAGCTTCTGCACCATCACCGTGCTGAAGTCGGAGAGATCGTTCATTGCCTGAGGGGTGAGTGGTCTGCGCCATTCGCCCTCCGCTACCTCCGCGAAACGTACGTCCACGTTCCATGCCGCGGCGAGCGCGGAATCACCACCGTATCTGGCTCGCAGCCAGTCCGCCAGGGCGTGTCGGGTGGCGCAGGAGGGCGTGTTCAGAAGCATCCCTTCGGCAGGTTTCTGCGCAGCGAAGCCCCATGTGGGTTCGTTCATCAGGAAGTAGCCGATGAGCGCGGGATCGTCTGCGGTATCGCGAAGTTGCTCGGCGAAGGCGGCGGCGTCCTCCTCGAACGCAGGGTCAAAAACATCCGGAAAGTCGCGGAAGATGTGCTGAGCGCGTCCCCTCTCGAAATGCAGAGGGCGCACATAGGGCAGACCTGCTTCGCTGGCGATGTGCCAGTCCGACCAGTTCGCCACAGTGTTGAAGCCGAACTGTTGCAAATGGGCTATGGTAATCTGCTTCCAGCATTCGTACCACCGCTCGGCGCCGAAGGCGCGGATAAGGTTTGCTGCGAGGTAGTTGATACTGCGACCGAAACCCAGCTCCGTCTTCTGGTAGATGCCGGCATACTCGCCGCTGGGGTCGGGGAGCCATTCGAGGGCGGACTCCAGCCCATCGTACGCAGCTTCGGTATCCACGCGCACGCAATCCACCCCGGCTGACCAGAAGGCGTAACCATCGGGGTCTACCAGCCACCAGCGTTTGCCGTCGTGGTGGGTGCGGAAGAACCCCGTCGCGTCGAAGCGCAGTGGTTTCCATCCGCCCCAGCGCGAGAAGTTATCGGGCAGGGAGGCAGACGCGGCGTCCCTCAGCTGCGCCAGCAGGCGTGCGGCGACCTCTTCCGGTGAGCGGCTTTTGCCTTCCCAATCGTGCAGGCGGCTTTGTCCCAGCATATCCAGCAGAGGTCCCTTCGGCAGGATGGGCTGTTGCAGTTTGGGCGGCTCGGTTGCTGTGGCGACCAGCGGCGTCATGCACCATCGCACCGGGTCGTCTGCCTTTCGCAGGACGGTGAGGGTGATACGGTCCACCTCTGACAGGTTCACCACATCGCCGCCACACATCGGCTTCAGCCACGCGCCTTCACGGGGGTACTGCCAGCGGTTCTGGTGCACGGCTTCCAGAGGCACCCGCATCCGTGCTGAACACTGGTTCAGCAGCCCGAACACCAGATGAAACCGCTTCCCGCTATCCGATTCGTGAAGAGCGAGCGCAAAAACCGCCAGAAACCTCCCGTCCAGCAGAAGGTCTGCCGTGAGCCAGCGCATGTCCGCCAGCGCACCTTTCGGGATAATGTACTCCAGCCCGTCGCCTTCCGCATGAGCGGTGTACCAGGTCGCGTTGTGCAAGGGGGTGGGGTCGTGCTCTACCTTCAGTTCGCCGAGCGTTGCCCGCGGTGTCATCTGCATCTCCGCCATCTCGCGCCTCCCGTTGGAATGAGTGCCGGTATTTGAATTAGCGTTGAGACGGCGGTTTGCCTGCCCAGCGTTTGCCACACCTCAGCCCCTTCAGGTAAACTAAGGCGGAAGACCAGTCGGGGAGAAGAAGAAATCATGGTTCGCGTCGCGTTCGCCACGCTGGGCTGCAAGGTCAATCAGTACGAGACCCAGCGCATCATCGATAGTTTTGAGGAGCAGGGCTTTGCGGTCGTCGGTTTCGATGAGCCGGCAGACCTGGTGGTGGTCAACTCCTGCTCGGTGACGCAGATAGCCGAGCGCAAATCGCTGCAGTTTGTGCGACGCGCCGCCCGCCAGAACCCGTTTACGCGCGTGGTGCTGACGGGATGTTTCGCGCAATTCACGATCCTGCGCGGTGAGACCGTGGCAGAAGCGGCTCTGCTGGTGCCGAACCCCGACAAGATGCGCACGGTGCATTACGTGCTGGAGGCGTTCCCCGACGTGCGCGAACACGTCGCACGCGACCCCGCCCCGCGCGTCCTGCGCAACCCCTACGAACGCACCCGCGCCGTGGTAAAGATCCAGGACGGCTGTGACGTGCGCTGTTCCTTTTGTTCCATCCCGTACACCCGTCCGCGCATGTTCAGCCGACCCGCTGAGGAGGTGCTCGATGAGATTCGGCGGCTGGTAGACGAAGGGTTTCGCGAGGTGGTGCTGACGGGCGTGCTCATCGGCTCGTACGGGAAGGAAACGGGTAGCGGTGGTGCTGACCTGGCGGAGCTGATTCGGCAGATGGCGCGCATCGAGGGGCTGGAGCGTATCCGCATCAGCTCCATTGAGCTCACACAGGTTACGGATCGTCTGATTGAGGTGTGCGCGCAGGAGCCGAAGGTCTGTCCACACCTGCACATCCCCCTGCAGAGCGGAGATGACGGCGTGCTGGAGGCAATGAATCGCCCTTATCGCCAGCAGGATGTGCTGAACCTTGCGGAAAAGCTATACGCGAAGATACCCGACCTTGCTATCACCACCGATATTATGGTGGGCTTTCCGGGCGAGGACGAGGACGCCTTCCGCCAAACCTGCAGGGTGGTGGAGCAGGTGCGATACGCTCGCGCGCATATCTTCCGCTACAGTCCGCGACCGGGCACTCCGGCGGAGCGCATGGCAGACCAGGCGCCCGACGCCGAGAAAGAGCGACGCAGTCGCGAGCTGGCTGAGGTGTGCAGGCAGTATCGGGAGCAGTTCGTTCAGCAGCGGCTGGGGCGTGTGGTGCGGGTGCTGGTGGAAGGCAAACAGGGCAAGGACGGCTTGATGCGTGGATTGACCGATAACTACATCCCCGTGGAGTTTGCAGGCGGTTCGCACCTGGGGGGCAGGCTGGTGATGGTGCGCCTGCTGGAACTCACGGATGATGGAGCGCTGGGTGAACTGGTGACGACTTCGGGAGGGCTGGAGGATGGACGATTGCATCTTTTGCCGCATCGCGCAGAAACAGATAGCGTCCATCTGCGTGTACGAGGATGAAGAAGTCTACGCCTTCAAGGATATTAACCCGCAGGCACCCGTGCATGTGCTGGTGATTCCGAAGCAGCACGTGACCGACGTTGCCGAGCTGCGCGAGGAAGACGACAGCCTGGCAGGAAAATTGCTTCGGGTGGCGGCGCACATCGCACGTGAGATGAAGATCGACCGCAGCGGCTACCGGCTGGTCGCGAACGTGGGACCACACGCCGGTCAGAGTGTGTTTCATCTGCACATTCACGTGCTGGGCGGTCGGCAGATGACCTGGCCTCCGGGCTAGAAGGAGGTTCCGACGTTGCTGAAACA
>CAKZNX010000075.1 GCA_937132045.1 uncultured bacterium | reverse complement strand
ACATGGTTGCGGGCTTGCCTCCCGATAGTAATCGCCAGTTCGCGTTCCTTCAGCACGAACTGCATTAAACTTGCTAGCTGCTGTGAATCACCCGGGTCAAAAAGCAGCCCCGTGACTCTGTCTTCCATCACTTCGGCGAGTCCTCCGATTCTCGATGCCAGCACGGGTTTCCCGACACTCATGGCTTCCAAAGCCGCAAGAGAACTCGCCTCGACGACACCGGCTACTGGTATCGACGGTACGATTACTCCCGTTGCAGCGGTCATCAAACTAACAATGTGATCCTTAGTAACCGACCCCAGAAAACGCACTCGCGGCCTAAGCTTTAGCCTGTCGGCTAGCTGTTCAAGTCTCAGCCGCTCCGGACCGTCGCCAGCAATCCAAACCTGTACGTTCTCTTCCAAGTACTGAAGCGCCTCTATCGCTACGTGTACGCCGTTTTTAGGAACCAACCGTCTCGGGACTAGAAAGAACCGCTCTGGCGTCTCGCTTCTATTCTGGATTGGCGCAAAGAAGGAGGTGTCAACCGCGTTGTAAATCACGTATACCTTCTCAGGTGGTATGCCGTATTCAGAACATACAATGTCTTTCTGACCTGTGTCCACGGCGATTATCGCGCGAGCCTTCCTGTATCCGAGCATCTCATGTCGTTTGAGGAACTCTACGTATCTGTGGCTTCCTTTGCCTAACAGTTCAGCCTCGTTCGATAAGGGACCGTGTACCGTCAAAATGAGTGGGAGCGAATGTGAGAATGCGCTCGCCGCTACCGCGTCGTGGGCATGTACTAGCTCATAATGCTTCTGGCGAAGACGCCGATTAAGCATTCGAGTTGCTGTCACTTGTCGCCATCGGGCTAGATGTATGCGCCCTCTGTCGCGACTGCCAAATGCTCTTAAAGCCGCGCAAAACCTTACAAACCCATTTACTTCGGGTGGATGGGTGAAATCGGATTCGCAACCCCGCTGAGCAAGGGCGGAGCACAAAGCTTCTATATGAGACCTGACGCCGCCCGGTCCGTAGCCGATTGCGGTCACGATAGCAACCCTCATATCCTTCCTCGCAGAGTATACAGTTAAATACTCGGTCGCTTCATCATTTTGATATGGCGCTTCAAAGTTTGTCCCAGAGTTGCTGGAGGAATTTTCGTTTGAGCCATCTCTATTAATGGTATGCAGATGATGAAGACTAACATGCCCAACCACACGGATTGGGTCAGTTGTGCACACAACCACCATGCAGTTAAACCAAGGATTGTGGTTCGCAGCAACTTTGCAACGTTAGGTATCAGCGTAACAAAACCTCGTGGGTTTGCTATGGTAAAGCCGATCAACATGAACAACTCAGTGCTGAACGCAGCCCACGCAGCACCGATAACGCCATAGCGTGAACTCAGCCCCAAATACAGCACTGTTCCAAGTAGAAGAGCTGTCACCGACACGTACACGCGCCTGTGCTGCAGATTCAGAGTGGTGAGCGCATCCGCCATTGGAAAGTTGAAGCTTTGCAACAGCACGAGCCATGCAACTATCCTCAGAGCCTGTCCGCTTTCCGCAACCCATTCGGTACCGAAAAGGGTTGAAACCCACCATCGCGCATATAGGCTGAGTGGTAATGTCATCATTAAACCAATCACTGACATTAGCCGCAACTGCAGCGAGCTAAGACGATGATGTGCCTCTACATCGCTACCTCCACGTCGGAACAGTTCTGGATAGAAGGCTGACGCCACAGTTCCTGGTATG
>CAKZNX010000074.1 GCA_937132045.1 uncultured bacterium | reverse complement strand
AGACGCCAGACACTCGTGCAGGAGTTGCCACAGAAACGTTGTCTTTCAGACGCGCCTCATGCCGGTAACCCCGACGGCTCTTCCGGGCACCTGTGGCACACAAATGTCCCGCCTGACGAACGGCTTGCCGGACAGGTGTACCCCATCGATGATTTTCTGGCGAATGACCTCTCGCATCGCGCCGACCGCTTTTGTCCTTCCTGCAGGGAGATTTTCTCATGTTTTTGTCCTTCTGAGAAGGACAAAAAAACGCACGGAGACGCGACGCGCGCCCTTTAACCGCTCTCCCCGCGTTCGTAGGATGAATAGTAGTACGGTGTCTCCGCCTCGAACTCGGCGGCACAGGTATCCACCATCTTATACACCGGCTCTTTACCCAGTGCTTTCCGTGCCCGGCGAACCACCAGCTCGTCCACCCCCGCAATATCGGCGATGATGGCATCCGGAAAGCCCTTTCCCTTCGCGGTGCGGAACAGCTCTGCCAGCGAATGCTGTTCACACGGGTTTTCGAACAGGTCACGCAGCTCGCGGGCATGCAGGCGCAGGCGGGTCTCCATCTCCACCAGCTGCCGAATCTTTTCGAGGAACCAAGGATCGATACTGGAGATTTGTGCGACCTCCTCCACCATCATGCCGCGCCGGAACGCCTCCGCGACGATGAAGATGCGCTCGTCTGTGGCAACCGACAACCCCTCCTCAATCTGCATGTCCGACAACGCGGCGACGCCCCGTCTGGTCAGTCCCATCACGCCGATTTCCAGACTGCGCAGCGCCTTCATCATGGCGCCTTCGAAGGTGCGATCAATCGACATCACCTCGCCGGTGGCTTTCATCTGCGTACCGATGCGCCGGTCGGCGGTGACGAACTTGTCGAAGGGCCAGCGCGGGAACTTCACCACCACATAGTCCAGCGCAGGCTCGAAGCAGGCTTTGGTCCTCCTCGTCACGGCGTTTTCTATCTCGTCCAGATGCAGCCCAACGGCGATTTTCGCCGCCACACGCGCAATCGGATAGCCTGTGGCTTTGGATGCCAGCGCGGAGGAGCGTGACACACGCGGGTTTACCTCGATGACGTAGTACTGGAAGCTGTTGGGGTCCAGCGCCAGCTGCACGTTGCACCCGCCCTCGATGCCCAGCGCGCGGATGATATTCAGCGAGGCGGTACGGAGCATGTGGTATTCCCTGTCGGTGAGGCTCTGGCTCGGTGCCACCACGATGCTGTCTCCAGTATGCACGCCCATCGGGTCGAGGTTCTCCATGTTGCAGACGGTGATGCAGGTATTCGCCGCGTCGCGCATCACCTCGTACTCGATCTCCTTCCAGCCGAGCAGACACCGCTCCACCAGCACCTGATGACGCATCGACAGGTTCAGCCCGAGGTGTCCAATCTGAAGAAGCTCCTCGTCATTATACGCGATGCCTCCCCCGGTGCCGCCCAGCGTGTACGCCGGGCGCACAATGGCGGGATAGGGACAGATTCTTGCCACCTCACGCAGCTGCTCGTCGCTCTCCACAATCCACGACTCCGGCACTGGCTCGCCGATGGCACGCATGGTGTCGCGGAACATCTCGCGATCTTCCGCCTTCTGAATGGCGGTCAACGGCGTGCCCAGCAGACGCACGCTGTACTTTTCCAGTATGCCCTCATAAGCCAGCTGTGCGGCGAGGTTCAAACCGGTCTGTCCGCCCAGCGTGGGCAGAAGACCATCTGGGCGCTCGCGTGCGATGACCTTCTCGGCGAACTTCACCGTCAGCGGCTCGATATAAACACGGTCGGCAATCTCGGTATCGGTCATGATGGTCGCGGGGTTCGAGTTGATCAGCACCACCTGCACGCCTTCTTCTTTGAGCGCCCGGCACGCCTGAGTGCCCGCGTAATCGAACTCCGCTGCCTGACCGATCACAATCGGTCCCGAACCGATGACCATCACTTTGCGAATACTCGGGTCTTTTGGCACCTCTTACCTCTCGTCAAGAACCTCCGTCATACAGTGCAGCAACCAGAAGCCTGCCACGTTGCGCGCGATTCCGGCAGGGGCGTCACCAAGCCCACCGGCAAGGCGCAGAGTGGTCGCCAGCATCCTGCCTGCCCCGACCTGCACATCCACCAGATAATCGTGGACGGCAAAAGAGCGGGCATCCACCCGGCGCAGAACAGGCCGAACATCTGCCTCGCCACCGAGCGCCTCCTGAAGCCTTTCCGGCACGAGCGCGCAGTCGCACGTTAAACCAATGAACTGTCCTCCCGTATACCCCGTCTGACGGAACCTCTGCCAGAGCGGGTGAGGCGGGAACAGGCGCACCGCCTCACGCCAGAAGGGTAGACCCTCCGCAGGCAGACCGTCGTACTGCTCATGAAAAAGAACCACGAGCGCTCCACCCCGCAGGGCATCCAGCAAAGCCGGGTGCCACGACGAAGCGATAACGCGCCTCTCTTCCGGTATCTGAGCAGGCGCGATCCGACGAGGTTTCCATCCCCACTCTTCGGCTCCGCGCAGTCGGTGCGCGGGGTCATACACCATCCATCCATCGAGTCTGCGCGGGTCCGCCGCAGGATAACACCACAGCTCCCACTCGTTGGTCACCTGCTCGCTGTCCATCCGCAACTGGCAACGAAGGTTCAGCCGTTCCATGCGCTTGACGGCAGGCATCTGCAGTTCAAGCACAGCAACCGGAGTCTGAGACCCCACCCTCAACGGCTCCAGCCCGGCGCACTCTCCTTCCCGTACAACCTCCTCGGCTTCGTTCAGCAGTTGCCAGTGCAATCGCCCCTTGCAATCGTGGCGCCCGTAGTGGGACAGGCTGATGTATGCAATGAGTGTCTCGCCCGAACGAAAGTTGAACCAGTCCACGAACGAGGGACGGTCGCCACCGTTCAGCCACTCGCGTCGCCGGTGGAACTGCAGCAACAGGACGCTGTCCGCGTTAAACTGGCGAACTACTTCCGGCTGCCACTTCAGCTGCCCCAGATCATCCCACATCCCCGACGTAGCAATGGGCGTGTCGGAGATGCTGGTCACCACATAACCGCTGATTTCACGGTAGAGACGGGTGGCCTCGATGGTGACCTTGCGATGGAACAGTGCCTGCCCCAGCGAGGACGCCTTCAACGCGCTTCGATGCGGAGCGATTTCCTCGCGCTGGAAGTCGCGCATCTGCCCGACGGCGTAAACGTTCGGACGCACGCCCTGCGGATTGATGTCTTCGTCGTCGGATGCCCACCACGGCGGTTTGCCTCCGTTCGCTTCCAGAACGGCAGGCACGTCACGGAAGGTGTCGGCATCGCAGTATTCGCCAAAGAGCCACGGCTGTGCAGAGCGTCCGCGCGGTGCGAAGTAGTCGTAAAGGGGGCGCAGGAAAGGCAGGTCACAGTAAAAGTGGTTGTCGTAAAAGTCGGCGTACTCCTTCAGCAAGCCGTGATACGCCTCGCCACCGCCGCTATTGTCCCGCACCAGCGGGCTATCGGTCAGTCGCTTCACGAGCCGGTGAAGCTTCTCGAGGAACGGCGCGCCCACGTCCTTGGCGAGCTCACAACCCAGTGTCCAGACGATGATGCTCGAGTGCCCGCGTGTCTGCAGAACGATGCGGGTATACTCCTCCATGGTTTGCCGCTGGAAGGCGGGAGTCACCTCTGGCAACCACATCGGCAGCTCCATCCAGCACAGCATTCCCATTTCATCGCAAAGGCGCAGGTAGTGATTAGGAGGCATCCACAGGCAGAACTTCACCATGTTGTAGCCCATGTCGCGCAAAGTCTGTAGTTCCCGACGCACCTCTTCTTCCGTGGGGTTGGGCGCAATGTGATGTGGATACCAGCCCCAGTGCAGGATACCGCGCGGGTAGATGGGTTCGCCGTTCAGCAGGATGGTATCGCCCCTCACCTGCACCGTTCGCATTCCCAGCAGGCGTGGAATGCGACAGGTATCGCCGTGCAGGTCGGTAATCTCCGCTTCCAGTCGGTACAGATTCGGCGAGTGCGGGCACCACCATAACGGCTCGGGGTCGTCCAGCGTCACCCGCACATAGCCCCGCTCGTCACACTGAACCTCCTTGCTGTCGATCTCCGTGCCGTCTGGACGGTAAAGCGTAAGGTTGAGGGTCGCCGGAAGCTGACCGCCGCAGGAGACCTCCACCTCCACGTGCCCCTTTCCGACCATGTTCGGGTACAGGTCCTCCATCCATGCCTCCGGCGTGCGGACCAGCCATGCCCCCTGCCAGATCCCACCGAACGTGCCGTGCACGTAGGGCAAGAATCCCGCCAGCGTCGCGGGCACCGGATAGGTGGGTCCACCTGGCTTCACCACTCTGACGGCAACGAACGCCTTCCCGCTGTCCAGATATGGCGTCATGTCGCACGCGAAGCGATCCCATACACCGATATGCGTGCCCATCCTTCTGCCGTTCACCCACACCTGCGCCTCGTAGCTGACCGCCTCGAGGAGAAGCCACACCCGCCCCCGGCGCCAGTCCGCCGGAACCTGCACCTCCGTGACGTACCAGACCGGTCCCTCGAAGCGCTTCGAAACACCTTCCTGCTCCCAGCAGTGGGGCACGCGCACGGGCTTCCATTCGCTACCCGGCGTATGGGGCAGGTACCAGCGCTCGCTTTCTCCCCGATTTGCCTCGTCGATGCGCATGAGCCATTCGGGACACTCCTTGCGCCACATTCCACCACGACACAGCGTGCTGAACGGCATCAGGAACCTCCTCTCCCCTTTTGTGTTGCGTGCGCATTGCCCCCGTGCCTGGGCAGGCGGTTCGCATTCAACCTCCAGCGATGCGCCTCGCCGTACCAGACCGGCACTTCGTACACGGAGATGGCGTAGGGTCCTACCCATCCACGAAGCACCCGGTAGCGCCGTCGCAACAGGTCTGGGTAGTCCCGTCGCCACCACCATTCCGCACGTGGCGTGTCCAGCACCACCACATGCGTTACCCCGTATCGTCCGACAGGGTCGGGATAGTTCGCCAGGCGGGGAATAACCAGCATGGTGGACACCGGCGCATCCAGGCAGAAGCCCGGAGCGCAGTTACCAGCAACCACCGCTCCCTGTGGGAGGATGCGTTCCAGTCTGTGTGCGAACTCCTCCAGCGCGTACTGCCGGTTGGCGTACCAGCTGGCGAAATACCAGGCATTGTGGAGCGCAAGCCCGACCAGCACGGCTGCAGGCGCCCAGTGCAGGTTCAATCCCGTCCCGGCGAACAGGCGATGAAGTACCCACTGCAACACTACAGCCGTCGGCAGCGTTAGGGTCAGTGTGAGATACACCAGCGACCATGAGAAGGGCGTTCGCAGAGCGAACAGCAGAGCAAAATACAGCACGTACGTCAGCACCGCCGTGCGGAGGATGTGTGCCCAAAACCCTCCTGCCCGCCACACCAGACGGGTTACCTCAGGCAGACGCGCGATGCCCAGCGCAGCCAGTGCCGTTATCGCGGGATAAAGGGGCACGTAGTACCGGCTCGGCGCGAAACGAATGAACGCCAGCAGGGCAATGCCTACCCACATCCACACCAGCAGAAACTCCACGGCGCCGTTGCCCCGACGGCGCTCCTCCGCACGAAACACCGCCAGCAGTGTGGTGACCAGCGCCATGAAGATAGTGATGGGCATGTGCGCGAAAAGATAGCCCATCAGCCCGAATTGGTGGTTGAGCAGAGCCTGCCGTACGTCCCGCCACGCCTCCCAGGCAGTGCGCGGCAGAATCTGGTAGGTCAGGTAGAAGTCGCTCATGTGTCTGTATTCGCGCCAGTGCGGCAACAACCAGACTCCCGCATACAGGAGACCAGCAATGACCATGCCACCCGCAGCAGTAAACATCTCGAAACGTGTGTCTCGCCGGTGCAGGCGCCCGCTCCACCAGCTCGCCAGAAGGGGCGCCGGAATGAAGAAGGCGCACAGGGACTTGATACTGCACGCCGTAATGGTCATGATGCCTGCCAGCAGTGACCAGGATAGCCCCTCCGTGCGTCGCACCCACGCATAGAACGCCAGAGCCAGGAACAGCGTCGCCGGCGTTTCCAGCAACGCCATGCGATTGTACATCAGATAGGCGTGCTCCCAGGCGAGCACCAGTGTGCCCACCCACGCCACCCTCTCGCCGAAGGCGCGGCGCAGAGCAGCAAACATCGCCAGCAGGGTGAGCAGACTGGACACTACCGAGATCGCGCGTGCCTGCGGGTAACCGACCCCAAACAGGTGGAAAACCGCCGCCTGCAAAGCGTGAATTAGCGGACTGAGCACCATATTGTTGAACTCGTTCGTGCGCTCGTGACCCAGCAGAACCGCGTTGCGGGCGTTGTGCGTGTAAAAGCCCTCGTCGGTGAGCAAGCCGGTGTTCCAGCACAGGCGAAAGTCGGGGTCGGCGTTCAGCGCGACCGCCCGCGCCCAGATCGCCAGCGCCGATGCTATCACCACCAGCAGAATGATGCCCACACGCCGTTTCATTTCACCGATTTCCCACCTTGTCTATCTGTTCTCATCGATCAGACGCAGGAACTCCGCGAAGTACGGGTCGCTGTCGCGCGGTCCTGGCGAAGCCTCGGGGTGATACTGCAGGGTGAATATCGGCAGAGAGGTGTGACGGATGCCTTCCACCGTGCCGTCATTCAGGTTGATTTGCCACACCTCCACACCCGGGTCGAGACCAGACGGGTCTACCGCATAGCCGTGGTTCTGCGAAGTAATGGTCACGTGCCCCGACACGAGGTCTTTCACCGGATGGTTGCACCCGCGATGCCCGAACTTCAGCTTGAACGTCTTTGCACCGAACGCCGCGCCCACCAGCTGGTTGCCCAGACAGATGCCAAAGATGGGCACTCTACCCACCAGCTTGCGAACCTGTTCCACAATGTCTCCGAGAAGCGATGGATCGCCCGGTCCCGGCGACAGCGCCACGCCATCAGGACGGGTTGCCAGAATGTCTTCAGCGGTAGCGGTGCAGGGAACGACCGTCACCCGGCTGCCCAGGGCAGCGAACCTCCGCAGGATATTGTACTTCAACCCACAGTCCACCAGCGTGATGCGGTAGCGCGTACCCGGAAGCTCCGGCGCGTCCGCGGGCTTCATGCCCTCCGCATCCCAGGCATATGGCTCCGGAGTGGTCACCATGCGCACGAAGTTGAACGTGTCATATCGCGGTGCTGCCTGCAGGTGTCTCAGCGCCTCGTCGCGGGTGAGCTCAGTGGTCAGGATGCCCATCATGACCCCCGCTGCTCGCAGACGACGTGTCAGCGCCCGCGTGTCGATGCCATGCAGCCCCGGAATGCCCTTCGCCTTCAGGTGCTCACGCAGTGTCCAGCGGGCCCGCCAGTTACTGGGATGTTCACACGCTTCCCGCACCACCAGCGCGGATACCTGTATGCGCCGCGACTCGTCGTCTTCTGCATTGATGCCGTAGTTCCCGATGAGCGGATAGGTGAGCGTGACAATCTGACCGGCGTACGAGGGATCGGTGAGTATCTCCTGATACCCGGTCATGCCGGTGTTGAACACCACCTCGCCCACCACGGTGCCGGGCGCGCCAATCGATTCGCCCTCAAAGGTGATACCGTCCTCCAGAGCCAGTAAAGCCCTCATTCAAACCTCCCTGCAACCACTCTACCACCGAAAACGGTGGCGACCACGCGCAAATCCTCCCACTCGTCCATCGGCGTCGCTGACGGGTCGCGGCTGAGTAGCACAAAGTCCGCCCGTTTGCCGGGTGCCAGCGAACCGGTTTCGTTTTCATCGCGCACCGCGTACGCCGAGCCGCGCGTATATAGCCGAATAGCCGTCAACGCATCCACCCGCTCGAACTCGTTCAGCACGGCGCCTGCAGGCGTTTTTCGTTCCATTGCCGAACGAACACCAGCGAGCGGGTCGCCCGGCACCACCGGACAGTCGGAGCTGAAGGCAACTGGCACCCCCGCCTGCAGAAGCGACGCCACGCGGTTGAGCCTCCCTGCCCGCTCTTCGCCCAAACCATAGCGATATGCATCTCCAAGATGTGCCACAAACTCCGGCTGAAGCACCGCCACAGCATTCAAGGCACGCAGTCGGGCAATCAGGTCTGTGTCCAGCAACATACAGTGCTCCACGCGGTGCCGTGCATCGGGGCGTGGGAGCGCCGCCAGCGCCTGCTCATACAGACCCAGCACGACGTCGATAGCACGGTCGCCTATCGCGTGCGCGGCGATCTGCCATCCTGCCCCATGCGCACCGAGCACCATCTCGCGCAGTTCCTCTTCGCTGTGCAGCAGCATTCCTGTGGTGCCAGTGTCCACGAAGGGTTCCTTCAGCGCAGCGGTGCGTGTGCTCAGCGCGCCATCCGCAAACAGCTTGGCGATACCCGTGCGCACGCCGTTACTTCCGCTGCGCACCTCCTCCGGCCGCGTCCATTTCCCGTCTTTGCGAAGCGCACTGACAAGCATCATCAGCGTGATGCGCAGAGGTGCTCCCTCGTTAACCGCCTGCGCGTAAGCCGAGACCTCTGCTTGAAGGTCTGTCCAGCCAGTGCTCGCGTCCGCCGCCGCAGTGATGCCCTTTTCTGTCATCGCTTTCGCTGCCAGATGTATCGCCCGCACCCTCTGGATGTGCGACAGCGGCGGTTGATGTCGGGTCACCAGCTCCACCGCGCTCTCCAGAAGCACTCCGGTCGGCTCGCCGCGCTCGTCGCGCTCGATGGTGCCTCCGGGTGGGTCGGGGGTCTCGCGCGTCATGCCCGCCAGCCTCAAGGCAGTAGAGTTCGCCACTCCACCGTGTTTGCTGGTGTGCTCGATGAAAACGGGTTTCTCGGTGCTCACGCGATCCAGATCGGTGCGGGTGGGATGTCTGCGCTCCGCCATGCGGTTCTGGTCGTAGAAGCTACCCATGACCCATGGCGCATCGGGATTCGCCCGCGCCCACTCCCTCAGCCTCTGCACCAGCGACGGGACGTCTGGGGCGTGCTCTGGACTCAGGTTCGCCGCGCTGAGGTCCAGACCGTATGCCAGAATGTGGCAGTGGCAATCATTGAAACCCGGTACCACCCATAGCCCTGCTCCGTCCAGTCGCCGTG
>CAKZNX010000073.1 GCA_937132045.1 uncultured bacterium | reverse complement strand
TATCGCTGCTGGCGGAAACAACGCCAGTATTGGATGTCCACCACTAGGGACCATGTACATGCATTTCTCGTGAAAACCGACCTCTCTGGCGAGTTGGCGAATACGTTGTGGCGTATTCGCTCGGTAGAAGGTCGGAAAGATATCGTTATCGGAACAGCCTGCTATAATTTGAACAATCTTTCTTTTTATATTGTAGGGGAGCAGATGGGATATCAGAATACGAGGGGACAGAAGGTTTGGCGTGTGAAAAAGGAACAAACCGTGGGGTTTAAGCACCCTGTAAACTTCGCGAAACGAACGTGCAGGTTCCGACAAATGCTCAACCACCCAGTTGGCTGTGACAAGATCGAACGAGCAACTCCGAAATGGCAGGGAAGTGATATTGCCAAACACAAGGTTGCGGATCGTTCTGTGACTGAGCATACCGTCGCGGTCAAGGTCTAAACCAACAAGCAGCTCAGCCCGTCCCGTGATCTCCTGCTCCGCGTCGATCCTTGAGGCAGGTAACAGTTTATGACCGCAGCCCAGGTCCAGCCACCTGATGCCGCGGCTTACGTACTGGCTGAGAACATCCTCGTAATCTTCCATCGAGGTACGCAGCTCCGGAACGATACGCCTCTCGAACCACTGATACAAGTGCAGAGTCCTGTCACGCCATCCTCGTGCCATTGTTCTGACCTCTTCGCGCCGTAAGGTTCGTTTCCAGACGTCGTAGTTCCTCCAATCTCAACGGCAGCGCACAAGCGACAACGCAGCCACGGGTGCCGCATCTTGCTCACCGTATCAAGGCTGCAACAGAGGTTCCTCTTCCTGCGGTGGGGACTGATTCGGTTGAACAGTCGGCTCTCCGGCAGGACGCGGTGCTTGCCCCACCATCACCACACGGGTCTGGGGGCGATAGGAGTCCGTGCTGATTTTCTCGCGGACAGGAGGCTTGCCCGGCTCCTCGATGATGCGACACACGCTAACCTTCATGCCGGCGTGCCCTTTGGTGACCACGCGCTGAACACCTTCTGGCAGATGTGGTGCGGGCACAGTTTTCACGGGTGTTTCGATCACGCTATGAACCACACGCTGGATACGCACGCGGCGTTTCGCCTGCAGGTTTCCCCACACCTGCACCACCATCTTGCCGCGATGGGCGTATGCCATAATCGCAATGGGATAGGATGTGCTGTTGCGGAAGCGAAGGTCGAGCGCTCCATACACCACCGTGGCGTCCAGCCCAGCGGGTGCGTAACCGATGGGAAAGGCGTGTTTACTCCGCTGCGCGATTTCCAGACCCGCCTGAAGCGCCGCCATATACAGCGTGGATGATACCTGACACACCCCGCCTCCATCTCCGGGCACCAGCTCGCCGTGCACGATCACTGGCGCCTTCCGAAAGCCTTCGCGCAGGGTACGTGGTCCAACGGTCTGGTTGTAGGAGAACACCTCCCCGGGTAAAAGCACCACGCCGTTGATGCGCGCCGTCGCCTGACGGATGTTGTGCGAGCGGTTCCGCTGCGCCTCCGAGAAGCGAGTCACCGCTGTGCTGAGCTGCGTATCAATGGTATGCAGGTGGTCAGTGGTGATGCGCGGAAGGGCGGTCTGCAGGGGAATGGTGACGCTACTGCGCATGTCCTGAAGCACTTCCAGCACCGACTGCACCGGCTCGGCGGGCAACTTGAGTCCCGAACGCTCCGGCACCACCTGTCGTACTCCGTCGGGAGATATGATGAGCCGAGCATCCTGAGGAGGGCGCTCCACCCTCTGCCGAACCTGACGCCAGAAACGCTCGCTCCGCGCCTTGTCCACCGCGAACACAAAGCGAACCTCCACTGGCGGTTCACGAGATACGTTTCGCAGAACCAGGGCGGGGACGCTGTTCCATCTGCTGGCTGCGTGAAGGGCGTTCTTCGAGGTTCTCTCTGCGTCGGGGGTGATGCCCATCTGCTGCGGTGTCGTCGTCAGCGAATGGACTTCGCGTCCGGTGTCGTCGGTAAAGCGAAGGGTCATCTGCAGAGAGTCAAGTTGCGCCGCGACTGCTCTCAGCCTGTCCTGAGCGACAGGAAGCGTCACCCCGTCCAGTACTATACCGCCCACCCGCACATGGTAAATGTAGCCCGACAGGTAAGACCGCAACCGGTGTACGCCCACCCCTGCAGCTAGCGCGACCAGCATGAGTATCAGCCATGCGTGCGGCATGCGCTTCCGTACGGTGGTGACGCCTGAAACCCCGATCTGATCGTTTAGCTCTGCCGTCTCCACGTTGTGCCTGTCACGCTGTCTTCAAGGATGATGCCGAGTTCACGCAGGTCGTCACGGATGCGGTCGGCAATGCTCCATTCGCGCTTGTCCCGTGCTAGCTGGCGCCACGCGATGGCTTTCTCGATCAATTGCAGGGCAAAGGCATCGTCCAGTCCGCGTTCCTCTTCCTCCAGTTTCTGGATGCCCAGCAGTTTGCCAAACAGGCGGACGGTCGACACCAGCGAAGCGAGAGTATCGCGGTTTTCGGCGTTATCGTGGATTTGCAGGTCGGTGGTCAGTCGGTTGATCTCGCTGACCGCATCGAAAAGCACCGAAATGGCAGCTGCCGTGTTAAAATCGCTGTTCATGGCGTTGGCAAACCGCTCATAGTAGCCCTCCGAGACGGGAGCCTCTTCCGAGGTTGTGTCGAGCACCCGCTGCGCGTTGCGCAGAGCGGTACGGATGCGTCGAAGAGCCGACTGTGCCTCCTGCATCCGCTCGCGGCTGAACTCGATGGGGCTGCGATAGGCGGTGGACAGCAGGAACAGTCTGAGCACATCCGCCTCAAACTCGGCGAGTATCTCTTCGGCGGTGAAGAAGTTGCCCACCGACTTGCTCATTTTCTCCTGCCTGAGGTTCACCGAACCCCAATGCGTCCAGTAGCGTGCAAAGCTGCTGTCGAGATAGGCTTCGCTCTGGGCAATCTCGTTCTCGTGGTGGGGGAACACCAGGTCGTTGCCGCCGGCGTGGATGTCAAAGCCCGGACCCAGATACTTCAGGCTCATTGCCGAGCACTCGATGTGCCAGCCGGGGCGTCCTCTGCCCCACGGACTTTCCCAATATGGCTCGCCGGGCTTGGCGGCTTTCCACAGGGCGAAGTCAGCGGGGTCGTCCTTGCGCTCATCCACCTCGATGCGATACCCCGCGCGTACCTCGTCTACGTTGCGACCGGAGAGTTTACCGTATTCGGGGAAGCTGGATACATCATAGTATACATCGCCATCCACGGCGTAAGCGTGACCCTTCTCAATCAGCCGCTGGATCATGGCGATAATCTCGTCGATGTTTTCGGTGACCCGGCAGTAGTGCACCGGCAGAATACCCAGCCGTTCCATCACCTCTATGTATTTGCGGGCGTACTTATCGGCTACTTCTGCCGGGCTGATACCCTCGTTTGCCGCCGCGGCGATGATTTTATCGTCAATGTCTGTAAAGTTCTGCACCATGTGCACTTCGTAGCCGAGGTGCGTCAACCAGCGCCGGATGGCGTCAAAAACAATCGCACCGCGCACATGCCCCACGTGTGGCGGACCCTGTACCGTCAATCCACACGCATAGATGGTCACTTTACCGGGGTCACGTGGCACAAACTCCTCTTCGCGTCGTGTCAGGCTGTTGTAAATCCTTAAGGGCAGCATGGGTCCCCCTCATTGTGGTGTGCATGAGTGAGCGAATGCGAGCGCACGGTCTCCACCTCACTGCCGAGATGTTTGATCACGCGATTCTGCTGGTCAATCTGGTTCTGAAGAATCTCCACCTGTTGCTGAAGCAGTTCTATCTGCTGGCGCAGGTTCTGGATGATTTCATCTTCGGGGTCGATCTTGTTGATGACGTTGTCCATGACTGGCGGCGGCTCCTCCACGCGCTTGCCGTCGCGAATGACGATGCGCCCCGGCACGCCCACCACCGTGCAGTTCGGCGGGATGTCCTTGTTCACCACCGCGTTGGCGCCTATTCGACAGTTATCGCCGATGGTGATGGGACCGATAATCTTGGCGCCCATACCGATCAGCACGTTGTTACCGATGGTCGGGTGCCGCTTGACGCGCTCCAGCGTGGTACCACCGAGCGTGACCTGATGATACATCAACACATCGTCACCGATCTCCGCCGTCTCGCCAATCACCACACCCATTCCATGATCGATAAAGAAACGGCGTCCAATCTTCGCGCCGGGATGAATCTCGATCCCAGTCAGAAAGCGGTTTAACTGCGACAGCAGACGTGCCAGAAACAGCAGGCGATGCTTCCATAACCAGTGCGCTATCCGGTGCATCCAGACTGCGTGCAGACCCGGGTAGGTTAGTACCTCCCACACACTGCGCGCCGCCGGGTCTTTGCGAAAAACGGTCTGGATATCTTCCCGTATGCGCTGAACGATGCGCCTCATAGGCAAGCCTTTCAGTTCCTGTCATGGTTGTACCAGAAGTATAGCATACAAGAAGGTAAGGTTTCAACCGAGCCTGATGGTGGTGGAAAACGACCATACCTAACCCCTACCGCCCCTTCCCGACGGGGGAAGCGAGACATCGGAGCCTCTCCCCGCTTCGGGGGGAGGCAAGGAGAAGGGTGTGATAGGGCTTATTGCAACGCCCCTGGGCGTCAATTGCTGGTTGGCTACGGATTGTCACATTGCCTCACAGCACCTGATTCGCAGGAATACCCATGTTCCGGTCGCGAACCATTGAAAAAACGACGGAGGTGGGCGAATGCAGCCCTCGGAAGAGGTGACCCCGAAGCGCTGGTATCACGGGCTGACCGGCTATCACTGGCTGGTGCTTGTTGTCGCTTCGTGCGGCTGGTTGTTCGACACAATGGACCAGTGGCTTTACGTCTTTTCGCGCCAGCCTGCCCTGCGCGAGTTGCTGACGAAACAGGGTATCGAGGCGACCGATGCCAACGTGGGTTACTATTCGGGTATTGTGCAGGCGATATTCATCTTCGGCTGGGCAACTGGCGGCTTCCTGTTCGGCATTGTGGGCGATAGACTGGGGCGCACTCGCACGATGGCCATCACCGTTCTGATGTATGCCGGCTTTACCGGTCTAAGCGGATTGGCGAGGACCTGGGAGGAGTTTGCCCTGTTGCGGTTTCTGACCGGTCTGGGCGTTGGCGGTGAGTTCGCGGCGGGCGCATCACTGGTTGCAGAAGTGTTCCCCTCACACGCGCGGGCGACCGCTCTGGGAATCATGCAGGCGTCGTCGGCAGTGGGCAACATTCTGGCTGGAGTGATCAATCTGACAGTTGCGCCCACCTTCGGCTGGCGGTGGGTGTTCGCAGTGGGCGTGCTGCCGGCGTTTCTGGTGTTTGTCATCCGGCTGTTCGTCAAGGAGCCGGAGCGGTGGCAACAGGAAAAGGAGCGTGCTCTGCGCGAGAACCGGCAGCTGGGTGCGCTCAGTGAGATGTGGCACACTCCTCACCTGCGACGGAACCTGCTGGTCGGTGTCGGTTTTGGCGCGGTGGGCATTGTGGGGTTCTGGGGCATCAGCACCTGGTCGCCCGACCTCCTGCGCAACATCCTGAACCCCGAAAACCTGCCGGAGCTGCGTCCGGATGTGGAGCGCAAGGTGAGCATTGCGGGCATCATGCAGAATGGCGGCGCGTTTTTCGGGAGCCTGTTCGCGGCGTGGCTGGCTCAAAAGGTGGGGCGGCGCGTGGCAATCGGCGTGGCGCTATCGTTTTGTCTGATATTCGCACCGGCGACATTCCATCTCACCAACTCGTTCGCAACTGCGCTGGTGATGTTCCCTCTGCTCGGGTTCAGTATGCTGGCTTTGCTCGGATGCTATGCCGTGTACTTCCCTGAAATCTTCCCAACGCGCTTGCGCGCGACGGGCACAGGCTTCTCGTACAACGTGGCACGCTACATCGCTGCGGTCGCTCCGTGGACGTTTGGCACCCTGCGCGGGGCTTTCGGTATCCAGTGGGCGGCGACCATCATCTCGCTGGTTTTCCTGCTGGGCTATCTTATCCTGCGCTACGCAGCGGAGACGAAGGACAAGCCGCTGCCAGAATAGTCTGTCGGGACGGTCATGGCTTCCCAAGCTGCCATCGCCGATTGCCACGCTGTGCCATCGCGAAGTGCGTGAAGCGCCAGCCGCCGATACGCGCCTCGCGAACCTCCGGTCGGCGAATGGCTACCTGTATGGCAGTGCCATCCGGGGCAACCGTGCGGATGAGCAGGGCGGTGTCGTTCTCCTCCACCTCGATCTCGGGCTGGGGAGGCTGGGACTTCAGGTATGGGCGGATCACCGTGAGGGTAAACACCGCAGTTTGGCGGCGCGGGGTCGCAGCCTCCACGTGCCACTGGTTTGGAAAGCCGGCGGAACCCACCGAGCGCAGATAGTCCGCGTCGGGCGGCGGGTTGTAGCCATCCCATTGACGCAGGCGAAGCGACGAGGGAGCATGATAGTGGATATACGCTGCCGCGCGCTCGCGTTCTACCCGCAGGCGCTGTAGCCGTTCCTCTACCGCGAAGGGTACCAGCGCATGAAGCATCCACGTGAACCGGCTCGGCTGAGCCGCCACTGCCTGGTCGGCGATCACGACCAGGTCGGGCTTCACAAACACCACATGCCGAACGTAGCGCTTCAGCTTGCCCAGGTAAGCTTCGGTTGCCTCCCCGGCGATGTAGTCTGCGCCGTTCTGAAGGTCCTCGGCGACAATCCGACCGAACGGGTC
>CAKZNX010000072.1 GCA_937132045.1 uncultured bacterium | reverse complement strand
GTCGACATCGACGCCCAGCTGCGCAACCTGAAGCGCACGGAGGAGCGGTTGCTGGGGCACCTGTCGCGCTCGGCAAAGCTAGCCGACACGCTGGCGGTGGAACGGGAACTGAGCCGGGTGCGGATGGAGATCGAACGGCTGGAGGGACGAATGCGCTACCTCCAGCACCGCATCGCCTACTGCACGCTGGACATCACTCTGCGCCCCGTTGCGCGCACCCAGCCGCTGGTTCCTCCCCAGAGCTTCAGCTCGGGCAAAGTGGCGTCGGATGCCGTGCGGTCGCTGGTGGGCTTCGCACAGCGCCTGTGGTCGCTGGTGATATGGCTGGCGGTGTGGGCGGTGGTGTGGCTTCCGCTGTTGCTGGCAGGCTGGTACGGCTATCGTCGTAGACAGCTCGCGTGAGGGATGGTCGCTGGTGAAATGCCCCTCTCCGGTGCCGGAGAGGGGCTCGCGGTGTGTCAGTGCAGCTCCTTGCCGGTGACTCGGCGGTACGCCTCGCGGTACTTCTCCGAGGTCTTCTGCACCACCTCATCGGGCAGGTCGGGTGCGGGCGGTGTCTTGTCCCAGCCGGTGCTCTCCAGCCAGTCGCGCACATACTGCTTGTCGAAGCTGGGTTGGGAGCGCCCGGGCACGTAGTCGTCCACCGCCCAGAAGCGCGAGGAGTCCGGCGTCAGCACCTCGTCAATCAGCAATATCTGTCCGTCCTTCTCCCCGAACTCGAACTTGGTGTCGGCGATGATGATGCCCTTCTGTGCTGCCTCTTCGCGGGCAAAGCGATAAATCTCCACACTCAGACGCGCCAGCTCGCGCGCCACTTCGCCTGCGATGGCTACCGCCTGCTCGAGGCTGATGTTCTCGTCGTGCCCAACTTCCGCCTTGGTGGCAGGGGTGAAGATAGGCTCCTCCAGTCGGTCGCTCTCGCGCAGTCCGGCTGGTAAGTCGATGCCATGCAGGGTGACGGGGTTCTCCCTACCACCTGCCTGCACGTATTCCTTCCACAGCGACCCTGCGAGATAGCCGCGCACCACGCACTCTACGGGATAGGGCTTGGTCTTCACCACCAGCATGGAGCGCCCCTCCAACATGGCACAGGTGCCCTCGTCCACCTGAGCACCCACCGCTTCCAGCGCGCTGGCAATGGCGTCGATGTCCGCGCTCAGCACGTGGTTGCGCACAATGTGCTGGGTGCGTTCGAACCAGTACAGCGAGAGCTGCGTGAGCACGCGCCCTTTGTCGGGGATTCCGTTAGGCAGAACCACGTCGAAGGCGGAGATACGGTCGGTGGCGACGATGAGCAGGCTGTCGCCCAGATCGTAGATGTCACGAACCTTACCGCGTTTGGGGGCTGGCAAGCCAGCGATGTGCGTTTGAGTTACCACCCGCATCTGAGCATTTGACCTCTCTCGAAAAAGGATACCACGCCGCTTCATCACGAACCCTTCAACAGGAGTGATGACGATGCAGCAGCGTGGCGGTTCACCGCATTCAGGATACCCTGAAAATCCATTTGTCGTCAAGACGGGCATCCCTGCACCGGCGGACAGCGCCGGAGGCTTGATAGTCGCCGACCTGAACAACGATGGGCGCATGGACTATCTGGTCACCGTGCCCGGGCACATCGGGGCGTACGACTGGAGTGGGCGGCAGCTTTGGGTGCTTAAGGTAGACCTGCGAGTGGGTGGTTCGGCGGAGACGGAAGGGCTGCCCGGGCACCACGGTGCCGGCGTGCAGGCGGGCGACATCGATGGCGACAGACGCACCGAGGTTTTGTTTCTGGACAACAACAGCACGCTGCACGTGGTGGAAGGGGCGACAGGAAAGGAGCGCTGGAGCGCCAAACTGCCGGTGCCTGCGGGTGCTGAGCGCTGGGAGCATCTGGCTCTCGTGAACCTGCGGGGCAGGGGCGACCGCGACGTGGTGTTTCAAGCCACCAACGCGAAAGGCTATCGGATGGGCAGGTACGTGGTTGCCTATACGCTGGATAGCCTGCGACAGCCGAACCCCCAACCCCTGTGGCAGGTGGACAGCTTCCTCGCCTGTGCGCACAACGGCTTGCGGGTAGCAGACATCAACGGCGACGGCAAGGACGAGGTGATTAGCGGCTGTATTCTGGCGCCGGATGGCAGGGAGCTTTTTCGCCTTCCCGAGGTGCGGGGGCATCTGGATAGCGTGTTCATCGCCGATGTGCGCCCTGATGTGAAGGGGATGGAGGTGGTCACGCTGGAGGAGGGTGCCAACCGGGTGTTCCTGTTCAACGCGGAGCGGTTGCTGTGGGCGGTAGACCACAAACGACAGGAGCCTCAGAACGCGGCGGTCGGGCGGTTTGACCTCCGTCGCAAAGGTCTGCAAATCTGGTGCCGGAGCCGCTACGATACGCACCAGAAGCCCTGGGTGCTGGACGCGGAGGGCAACGTCATCGCCGATTACGAGCTGAGCAAGGTGGCGCCGCCGGACTGGACGCAGAAGGGCATCGAGGTGATTTTTGCCATCCACTGGGACGGCACGGGCAAACAGCACCTCGCTGCGAAAGAACGGCACGAGTCGGGCGATGTGGCGGTCATCGACGCCATGACCGGGCAGTTCATTGCCCGCTTCCCGGAGCGTGCGGACAGGCTGTATGTGGCCGACGTGGCTGGAGACTGGCGCGAGGAACTGATCGTGCTGGCAGGCGACGAACTGCACATCTACCAGAACACCGCGCCGAACCCGAACCCCAACCGCCCGCGCCTGTGGACAGACCGGGTGTACCGTCGCGCCAAAGCGGTGTGGAACTACTACTCGCCTTAGAATGTTCCGTAAAGGTATCGGTAGTGTTTT
>CAKZNX010000071.1 GCA_937132045.1 uncultured bacterium | reverse complement strand
GATCTCGCCAAGTGCGTTCGGCATCCAGCCGACCAGCTTCTCGCCGGTAGCTTTGTGCACCAGTGTGCCGTTGGCGTCGATGTCGAAGTTGCCGTCGCGTGTGTAGACCACCCGTTTGCCGTTGCTCACCACGAAGAAACCGTTGCCCTGAATAGCGAGGTCGGTCACCCGGTTGGTTGCCTGCAGGCTACCCTGCTCCAGAATGGTGTCGATACTGCCGACCTGTGTGCCCAGCCCGACCTGCATGGGGTTGGTTCCGCCCAGACCACCCTCGGACGGACGGCTTGCTCCACGCAGAGTCTGGGAAAGCATCTCCTGGAAGGTGACTCGCCCCGACTTGAAGCCGGTGGTGTTGATGTTCGCGATGTTGTTGCCGACCACGCCCATGCGCACCTGGTGCGCCTTGATGCTCGAGATACTCGAGAACATTGCCTGAAACATATTGTTGCCCTCCTCGTCACGTTTGGTTCGGTTTTGGTAACGGTTGGCTCCGTCGGTCGGTCAGGAGCCGGGGGCGTCCCTACCATGCGGGGAGGGTCCCGCCCCTGCGATGTGCCCGTTACAGCACCACCGCACTGTCGATGTTGGTGAACACATTCTCTTTCAGGTTCTCGCGGTCGATGGCGGTTATCACCGTGCGGTTGCGCACGCTGACAATCAGCGCCACATCGTCCATCAACAGCAGCGACTCGCGAGAGCCTTTCTGCGCCGCCCTGTCCACCGCGTTCTCCACACGGCGCATCGCCTCGGCGTCCAGCTCGATCTGGCGGGACTGAAGACGCGCCTGCGCGTGAGCCGAAAATCGCACGCTACCCTGCGCCTCCCTCAGCGCCTCCTGAAACGCCTCGCCGCTACGCGCACCGCGCGGAGTTTGCACTGCGCCTGTGGACGGGCTGGTGCCGGTTATCTGGCGAACCTCAGGCATGTGCTACACCTCCCCTCGCTTAACCACTCACCTGCAGCACGCTCTCCACGCGCATCTCGTGGTTTCCCACCTTCAGCCACACACCGTCGCTGGTGAACCGGACTGCCGTCACAACGCCATCGACGGTTGCGGAGTCACTCGCCCGCAAGCCGACCACATGCTTGCCCAGCAGGGATGTCGCCTGCGTGGTATAGGCGAGCGTCTGCAGGTTGCCCAGCACCCGGGCGACCTCTTCGGTGTTTTCCACTTGTGTGAACTGCGCCAGCTGCAGGAGAAAGTCCCTGTCCTGCATCGGCTCCAGTGGGTTCTGGTTCTGCAGTTGCGTGAGGAACAGCTTCAGGAACTGGTCCTTGCTCACGCTCTGCGACGTCGCCCATGTGTTCTGGATGTTGTTGACACCCCCCACGGATGTCACCATTCTTCTCTCACCTCCTTACGCTACACCAGCAGGTTGATACCACCTGCTGAAGCCGGCACGTATCCCGCTGCGTTGCTGGAACGACCGTCTGATTCCCCCCATCCGCCACGAGGCTGCGGCGGCACATACGGCTGGTTCAACCCAAAGTGACGCCCTTCACCCTGCACCGATACCTGCAGTGCGCCCATCTGCAGTCCCCGCTCCTGAAATGCCTGCTGAAGCAGGGCGGAGTTGCTTTCCAGCATCTGGCGCACCGCGTGGTTATCCGCCACAATGTGCGTGTGAATGGCGCCCTCGCTGATGGAGATGGTCACGCGCAGTCTGCCCAGATGCTCGGGTTCCAGCTGCAGGCTCACGCTATTGGTACGCCCCTGGTGCACCATGGCGTCGATCTCCTGAACCACCTGCCTCACCACGTGCGCCGGCGCTACCTCCCGTGCCGACGACGAGGCGACCGATGTGGCGCGATGCACAGCGGAAGCCCCCTCCATCGGCGCGGTCTGTGCCGCTACCTCACTGCGAAGCACTGAGGGTTCCTCTGGCGGGGTGAAGGTCTCTCTCTTCGCTGAGGACCGCACGGCGGTACTGGGTGCAGGCTCGTGATCTCCCTCACCAGCGCCGGCGTCCGCGCGGAAAGCACCGCCATCGGCACGCTGTCCTGCCGGAGAAGCAGAGGTCAGCACCACCGGCTCCGGTGCCATGCGCTCAGTGGGCGTGCGGACCGTTTCGCCTGTGTCATGTGGTGACGCGAGGGATGCAGGGTTACCCTCTGCCCTCGCAATCGCCTCCGTGTTTACCGGCTGCTGGTGCGCGGGGTCGACAGGGGCAAATCGTACAGGAGCATCAGCCGAGACAATCGGCATAGCCTCCGGCGGCTCCTCTGCCATCGCCTGAGAGACCTCCGCTGGCAGGACGAAGCCTTCCGGAGGGGACGTTTGCTCGGGTACCGGCTGGCGCACACCCTGCTCCACCAACCCGGCGCCCCGCGCCGTCTCTTCCCGGCTCTGCAGCGGCAGCAAGGGAGAATGAGCGGGATGCGTGTTCGCAGTCGGCAGGGGAGCAAACGTCGGAATGGCTGTTCCTGTCGTCGCGAGTATCTGCATCGAAGTCTGCAATGCCAGCGGCGTCGGCGCAACCACAGGCACCGGCAGACCCAGCATCGCCGCGAGATACGTCGTCAGGTCGTTCTCTGACCGGCTATCGCCAGGCAGAACAGAAGGCGGCACGACACCTTCATCAGAAACCGGAGACGTGCCGGCATCAGAGGCAGATGTTCCCTGCAATAGCGCCAGCAGATGGGCAAACAGGCTGTCCTGTGCGGGCTGACCCGACGACGCCATCGGCAGCAAAGGTTCCCGGTTCGTCGCCAGAGGCGCGTTGACGCCCATCTCCACGTGGAGTCCCTGCGTCAAGTTTTCACCTCCTTTCCGTGTGGTGTTCAGGCGCGAAGCCGGTAATATTGTCGGCTGTTGTGAGGGTGAATCTTAGAGTGCGGGGTGAGCTTTTGGAGGAGCGAGGCGCACCCGCGCCGAGCAGATGCGCCTCAGGGCGAAGGTTCGGCTACGTGGATGCCCATAGCATCCCGCGCTTCATAATCTCAAGCGCTTCAGGAACTTCGAAATCCTTCGCCAAATGCCCCAGCGAGCTGTAGAACACGCGCCCCTTACCGTAGCGGCGCTTCCACACCACCGGCATCACCGTGCCTGCAATCCACTCACAGTACTCCCCGCTAAAGGTGGTGGTCGCGAGCACCTCGTTGGAGGGGTCGACGTGCATGTAGTACTGTTCGGAGTGCATCTTGAAATCGCTCAGACCGGCGACGATGGGGTCTTCGGGCTTGATGATGTTCACCTCGTAGTCGATAACGCCGCCTGGATGCGCCACCCACTGCCCACCGACCATGAACTGGTATTCGGTGTTGTTGCGGAACGAGTCACCCATGCCGCCGTGCCAGCCGGCGATCCCCGCACCACTACGCACCGCTTCCAGCAGACCCGCCTCCTGCTCGGGTGTGATAGTGCCCATCGTCCAGACAGGCACAATCAGGTTGAGCGACTGCATCAGGTCCTTGTCGGTGTAGGTGTCCAGTGTGCTGGACACGACTACCTCGTAACCCTGCGACTGCAGCCACGGGGCGAAAATCTCGGCGCACTGTTTGGGTTCATGTCCGTCCCAGCCGCCCCAGACAATCAACGCGCGTTTCATTGCTGTGTATCCTCCCGTCAAGCGTCTATCTGTCCGTGTCTCAAGCCCAGAGGCAGAGGCTTGGGGCGCTCGCAGGTGCTTTCGATCAGCACATGCTTGCCCGTCGCCGACGCCTCCTCGAACGCCTGCATGACGTCCAGCACGTGGTAAGCAAGGTCACCGCTGGCGCGGTGCGCCCTGCCCGTCTGTATCGCCAATGCCAAATCCGCCGCTCCCAGCCCCCGGCTGTTCTCGGTGTAGCCGTGCGTGAGGGGTAGCTCCAGCCAATCGCGGTTGCCCTGTCGATACAGACGCACCGGTCCACCAAAGCTGTTGGGGTCGGGTACGCTAAGCGTGCCTTCGGTGCCGTAGATTTCGATGCACGGCAGTCGCGCCGCCCACACGTCGAAGCTCATGATCAACGTGCCGATGGCACCGCTGGCAAAGTCGAGTGTACCGGTGATATGCGTGGCTGTCTCCACCTTCACCACCTTGCCGTATTTGGGCTGGCTGGTGATGACCCGCTCGGGGAAGGTGATGCGAGCGGAGCCGGTCACGCGGCGGACGGGACCGATCAGGTTCACCAGCGTAGTGAGGTAGTAGGGTCCCATGTCGAACATGGGTCCGCCGCCCACCTCGTAATAGAACTCGGGCGAGGGATGCCAGCTCTCGTGACCATGACAGAGCATGAACGCCGTCGCGCCAACCGGCTCGCCAATCCAGCCGTCGTCGATCAGTTTCCGGCAGGTCTGGATGCCCCCGCCAAGGAAGGTATCGGGGGCAGAGCCGATGCGCACTCCCTTCGCCTTCGCCGCCTCGACCTGCCGTTTGCCGTCTTCGCGGTTGGTCGCGAGGGGCTTCTCGGTGTATACGTGCTTGCCCGCCTCAATGGCTTTCAGGTTGATTTCCGCGTGCGCTCTGGGCACAGTAAGGTTCAGAACCATCTCCACCTCGGGGTCGGCGAGCAACTGATTCGGGGTGAGCACTCTGGGGATATTGAACTCGTCAGCGCGAGCACGTGCTCTGCCCATGTCGAGGTCAGCACACGCCACAATCTCAATCGATTCAAACACCCTGCCTGCCTGCAGGTAAATGGGGCTGATGTTGCCACAGCCGATCACGCCAACTTTCATCCGGCGCATGTGAGTTTCTCCTTCTAGCGGCAGTATCCGCGTTTAGATTTCGTATAGAGAGCTGGAGCCTCCTTCGTGGGGCACGCCAGCAGTTGAGAATCGGTCTCCAGACGTTCATTCGAGTACGTAAACGTTTACTTAATTCAAGAAGAGACTGTTATTCTTAAGGATTCGTTGTCATCTTTTTATATCATTTTTATGCGCAGGCTATTGACGTTGATGCTCCCTATCTGCTATCGTTTCATACGGTAACGTTTCCGCCCGTCTTGTGAGACTGAGAATGAATGAAGCGAACATCGCGGCTATAGCGCGTGAACTTGGTGTGTCTACCACCACCGTCCATCGTGCCCTTCATCACGGCGCAGGGGTGAGCGAACGCACACGTCAGCAGGTGCTGGAAACGGCTGCACGCCTCGGCTACCGCCCCAACCGTGTCGCGCAGGGACTGCGATCGCGTCGCACTTTCAGTCTGGGGGTCGTGTTGACGGGCATCAGCAGCTCGTATTATGCGCGTATCCTCGAAGGTATCGAGCAGGCAGGAGCAGAGCAGGGCTACAGCATTCTCCTCGCCAGCTCGCAGGACGATCCGGCGAAAGAGCGCGAGCACATCGAGTTGCTTCTTGAAAAGCGGGTGGATGGATTCATTATCGCGCCAGCCGACCCCTCCGCCAACAGAGCCTACTACGAGCAGCTGATTGCAGAGGAGGCGCATGTGGTGTTTGTCGGACGACATGTGCCGGGCGTCCCCATCAGCTCGGTGGAAACAGACAATGTGCTGGGGGGCTATCTGGCTGGAAGACATCTGCAACAGCTTGGACGGAGGCGCGTTGCCGTTGTCACCACGATCGCACCGAAGAGACAATACACCTATGTTTCCGAGCGGATGCAGGGCTGCGCCCGCGCCCTTGCCGAAGCAGGCGCACCGTCGCCGGTGATTATCGGTGAAGACAACACAGAGGCGATGCCGTTGCCAGAATTCGCCTATCTTACAACAAGCCAGTATGTGCAGAAAGGAGGGATGATGGACGGGGTCTTTGCGCTGAACGACGACCTTGCTTACGGGGTCATCAGCGCATTGGTGGACCTCGGCTTGCGCGTACCTGAAGATGTTGCCGTGGTCGGGTTCAACGACGAGAGCATGAGCGCGTTTTTCCGCCCATCGGTCACCACAGTGCGTTCCCCGCTTCGCCAGCTTGGAGCCGAAGCAGTGCGTCTGCTGATAGACCAGGTTTTGAGCGCAAGTCGCGCCGAACCCGTCAGGCGGATATTGCTGGAGCCGGCTCTCGTCATACGCCATTCGTGCAGCGGCTCTGTCCGCGAGCACCCGTGACTCTGGAACATTTCTGGAAGGAGGTCCCAACGTGAATAACCGTCGTGCGTTCACCCTGATCGAGTTGCTGGTGGTTATCGCGATTATCGCGATACTGGCAGCTATCCTGTTCCCGGTTTTCGCGCGTGCTCGCGAGGCGGCACGCAAGACTGCCTGCTTGTCGAACGTCAAGCAGATTGCCACCGGGATCATGAT
>CAKZNX010000070.1 GCA_937132045.1 uncultured bacterium | reverse complement strand
GCTCCAGCAGAATATCGAGCAACAAATCGTCCAGGTCACGACGAACTTTTTCAGGTTCCAGAGGCTCCCGCACCACGACAAGCAGATCGATGTCAGACTCCTCTCTTCCCTGTCCACGCGCATAGGAGCCATCCAGCAGAACTCCCTCCACTGCATCTCCGTAACGCCCCACCAAATAGTCCTTCACCTGTCGGGCAATTGCCTGTACTTCTCGATTAGTAACTGGTTTCGCGAGCGCCATGTCGTCATCACCTCGATAGCGGCTGCCGCACGGCGTGAAGCCACAGCATACATGTCATACCACAGACCGTTTGCCGTCCAAACTGCTGGCAGGTATCCCGACTGCCCTCCCAGAATCTAAATCTGCAACACAGTCTGCTTGGAGGTCGTCATGTCTGGACCCAATCTGGGAAGCACAACGGTTGCGCAGGTCGCTATCGTGGTGCACAACATCGAGGAAGCGTGTGAGCGCTGGGCGAAGGTTCTGGGAGTGCCTGTGCCCAACGTCATTGTCACTCAGCCAGGTAACGAGGTGCACATGACCTATCGAGGTCAGCCCAGCAACGCACAGGCAAAGCTGGCTTTCTTTAACCTCGGGCAGGTGCAGCTGGAGCTCATCGAACCTATCGGCGAACCCAGCACATGGAAAGAGGCGCTGGATCAGAACGGCGAGTCAGTGCATCACATCGCCTTCTGGGTAGAAGACATGCAGGCAAGTGTAGACTTTCTCAAACAGCACGGCATCCCGATGATTCAGCGTGGAGATATGGGCGAGGGACAGTACGCCTACTTCGACGCGCAGGCGCAACTCGGTGTGCAGCTCGAACTTTTGGAGCGAGTACGCAAAACTCGAGCGCAGGGATAAGGAGGGGTCGAGTGTCTCGCGTGAAACCGAAAGTGTCACCCGTAGTCAAACCTCTTGGGCTGAAAGACGTTCGCTTACTGCCGGGACCGTTCCAGCATGCTATGCAGATGAATGCGCGCTATCTCCTGCAACTGGAGCCCGACCGACTTCTGCATCGGTTCCGCCTGAACTCCGGTCTCCAGCCGAAAGCACCTGTCTATGGTGGCTGGGAGACGATGGGAGTCGCGGGGCATACGCTGGGACACTACCTGTCTGCGTGTTCGATGCAATATGCCGCGTCGGGAGAGGAGACCTTCCGCCAGCGCGTGCGGTACATCGTTGGCGAGCTGGCGCAGTGTCAGCAGAGGAACGGCGATGGGTACGTCTCCGCCATACCGGAAGGCGAACGAATCTTTCGCGAAATATCGCAGGGCAACATCCGCGCCAGTGGTTTCGACCTCAACGGCGGCTGGGTACCCTGGTACACCATGCACAAGCTGTTCGCCGGTTTGATTGATGCATTTACCCATTGCGGTGATGAGCAGGCGTTGACGGTAGCACGCCGTCTGGGCGATTGGGCGCACCGCATTACCGCCAACCTCACGGACGAGCAATGGCAGACCATGCTGTCGTGTGAGCACGGAGGAATGAACGAGACGATGGCGGACCTGTACGCCCTCACCGGCGATGAGAAATATCTGCAACTGGCGCGAAGGTTCTACCACCGCGCCGTGCTTGACCGCCTCGCCAGCGAGGAAGACTGCCTTCCGGGTCTGCACGCCAACACCCAGATACCCAAGGTCATCGGTGTCGCACGGCTGTATGAACTAACCGGTGACAAGAAGTACCGTGACATTGCCACTTTCTTCTGGGACCGGGTGGTGAACCATCATTCGTATGTTATCGGTGGGCACAGCGACCACGAGCATTTCGGTCCACCCGACAGGCTTGCCAATCGCCTTTCCACCAACACCTGCGAAACCTGCAATACCTACAACATGCTCAAACTGACTCAGCATCTCTTCTCGTGGGAACCGCGAAAGGAGTATACCGACTTCACGGAGCGCGCGCTGTACAATCACGTCCTCGCCTCACAGGACCCGCAGACAGGGATGGTTTGCTACTACGTGTCGCTGCGACCGGGACATCACAAGACGTACTCCACACCATTCGACTCGTTCTGGTGTTGCGTGGGCACGGGTATCGAGAACCACACCAAGTACGGCACTTTCATCGCCTCCACAAGCAACGATGCGCTGTACCTCCACCTCTTTATGCCCGCAGATCTGCAGTGGCATCAGAAGGGCGTGCGCGTCCGGATCGAGACAGCCTTTCCGGAAGACAACACAGTCTTGCTTCGCGTCGACCTGTCAGCACCGAAGGAGTTCGCCCTGCGCATTCGTCAGCCATGGTGGAGTGGCACGCGCGTGCAGGCAACTGTGAACGGACGTCCACACCCTGCCCTGCTGGAAAGCGATGGCTACCTCACGCTTCGCCGCAGGTGGCAGAACAACGACCTTGTAGCGCTGACATTGCCTCTCGGTCTGCGTACCGAGTCGATGCCTGACGATCCCAACATGATTGCCGTCATGTACGGACCCATCGTTCTGGCAGGCATCCTCGGAAAAGAGAATGAACCGCCACCGCGCGTGCCGATGCTTGTCACCGAAGGTGGAGAACCGCGAGCGTGGATTCGCCTGACGCGACGCAGTCCGCTCTCGTTCCGCACTCGAGGCGCCGGAAGACCGGACGATGTGCAACTGCTACCCTTCTACCGAACGCACCACCAGCGCTACACCGTGTACTGGCGCGTGGTCAGCGAGGAGGAGTGGAGACGACTCGACGCGGAGCACCGTGAAGAGCAACGTCGTCTGCAGGAGCTGGAAGCACGTACCGTGGACGTCGTTCAGATCGGGAACGACGTTTCCGAGCGGGAACACAACCTGCAGGGCGAACGCACCGACCGCGGTGAGTTCAACGGCAGACACTGGCGCCATGCCGTGGAGGGCGGATGGTTTTCATACGACCTGCGCGTTTTGCCCGACCAGCCGGTGCAATTGCTGTGCACCTACTGGGGAAGCGACTCGGGCAGGCGCACCTTTGACATCCTCGTGGACGGAGTGAAAATCGGCACGCAGACTCTGAACGGCGACGCGCCGGACCGGTTTTTCGACGTCTCCTACCAGATACCGCAAGAGGTTACACGCGGCAAAGGCAGGGTTACTGTGCGCTTTCAGGCGCATCCGGGTCATCTGGCAGGAGGCTTGTTCGGCTGTCGCATCAT
>CAKZNX010000069.1 GCA_937132045.1 uncultured bacterium | reverse complement strand
ATGTTCAGGTCGGGGCGGAAGGTGGGAACCTGCACATGGATGACGCCATCCTGCAGGTGCGCCGCCAGCTGCAGTCGCCACAGGCAGTCCACCATAGTCTGCGCATCGAGATTCAAGCCAAGCAACAGGTTGCATCGCTCGGGACGCAGGGTGACGGTACGTTCCGGAACCGGACGAGGGTACACATCCACCGCGCCTGGTACCGGCTCACCGGCACCGATTTGCTCGAGCAGGTCACACGCGCGATCCAGCGCCGCGACCACACCGCCCGGGTCTACGACGCGCTCGAAACGATAGGACGCCTCCGTGGACAGCTGCAGTCGCTGGGAGGTACGCCGGATGGAGGTGGGATGGAAATGCGCCGACTCCAGCAGAACGTTGCGCGTGCTGGGGGTCACTTCCGTCTCGCCGCCGCCCATCACACCGGCTACCGCCACCGGATGCGTGGCGTCGCAAATCATCAGCATGTCGGGCTGCAGGTCGCGCTCGACGCCGTCCAGGGTGACAATCCTCTCGCCCGGCTTCGCCCGCCGAACAACGATACGCCCCTCCGGGAGGAGGTCGAGGTCAAAGGCGTGCAGCGGTTGCCCCATCTCCAGCATCACGTAGTTGGTCGCGTCCACCACGTTGTTAATCGGGCGCATTCCCGCTGCGATCAGGCGTTTCTGCATCCACTCGGGCGAGGGGGCGATGCGAACGTTGCGCACCACCCGCGCGGCGTAACGGGGACACAGGTCGTCGTCGACGATTTCAATGTGCGCGAACTGAGCTGCCTCACTCGGCACACAGGTGCGGGCGGAGGGCATGGGATGACGCAGAAACAGCCCATACAGCGCCGCCACCTCGCGCGCTACCCCTACCATCGAGAGGCAGTCGCCCCGGTTGGGGGTCACCTTGACGTTCAGCACAGGCTCGCCTTCATCGTGCTCGATCGCCTCTACCTCCAGTCCAGCCATCGTCAGGCGATGAGACAGCTCCTCCGGCGATGTCGGAACCTCTACATATTCCTTCAGCCACTCTATCGGCACACGCATCGCTTACGCCCCATATCTTTGCAGGAAACGCAGGTCGTTCTCCAGGAACAATCGCAGGTCATCAATCTGATACTGGATCATCGGGATGCGCTCGATGCCCAGTCCAAAAGCGAAACCGGTCCACTCCTCGGGGTCAATGCCGTGCGCGCGCAGGATGTTGGGATGGATCAGCCCCGCGCCGCCCAGCTCCAGCCAGCCACCCTGCCAGTAAATGGCGTAGTCCACTCCCGGCTCCACGAACGGGAAGAAGTCCGGACGGAAGCGCACCTGCACATCTTCCCCGAACATCTGCCTCGCGAACGCCGCCAGCACCCCCTTCAGGTCTGCCATGCTAATACCCCTATCCACCATGAAGGCGTCCACCTGATGGAAGGTGTGATGGTGGGTGGCATCCACCGTCTCGTTGCGGAAGCACCTTCCGATGACGGCGATACGGAACGGCGGCTTGCGCTTTTCCATCACTCGCCCCTGCACGCTGGTGGTCTGCGTGCGCAGCAGGCGGGTGTCGGAGATGTAGAACGACATCTGCTCGTCCATCGCCGGGTGATCGTCGGGGTAATTCAGCGCAGCGAAGTTGTAGCGGTAGTCGTCCAGTTCGGGGCTGTCCACAAACTCGAAGCCGAGACCGATGAGCGCGGCGCGCACGCGCTCCATCGTCTGGGTGAGCGGGTGTTTCAGCCCGACGCGCAGGGGACGCGGAGGCAGGGTGATGTCCACCCGTTCGGCGCGGAGGCGCTCTTCGCGCTCCTGCCCCTGTAACTCGGCGCGACGCGCGTCGATCTGCGCCTGCAGTTGCGCCTTCACCGAGTTCAGCATCTGTCCGAAGCGTGGTCGCTCCTCGGGGGACAGGGTCGGCAGTGCGCGAAGCAGCTCGGTCACCTGCCCTTTGCGCCCCAGGTAACGGGTCTCCAGCTGTTCCAGTTCCGCCGTGGTGCTGGCAGAGAGGATGGCTTGAGAGGCTTCCTCTACCAGCGCGTGAACACGCTCTTCCACGCTACCCCACCGTCGCTAATGTGGCGTGTTGTCGGGCGATCTGAATCAGCTCGCGGAAGGCTTCTGGCTGGTTCACCGCCATATCCGCCATTACCTTGCGATCCAGCACCACACCCGCTTTTGTCAGCCCCTCGATGAAGCGATTGTAGGGCAAGCCCTCGGCGCGGCAGGCGGCGGAGATGCGCGTGATCCAGAGCCTGCGGAACTGCCGCTTGCGCACGCGACGGTCACGATAGGCGTACTGCAGGCTCTTCATCACCTGCTCGTTGGCGCGGCGGAAAACGTTTTTCTTCCGCCCCCAGTAGCCTTCGGCGCGCTCGATAGTCTTCTTGTGCCGTTTATGGGTCATTGTGCCGCGTTTCACACGAGGCATAATTCATCATCCCCCTTCGCTCAGATTCCCAGCAGGCGCTTCATGCGCCAGCGGCTGCCTTTGTCAACCTCTTTCTCGATCTCCAACCGACGCTTGCGCGAGCCGCTCTTGTGAAGAAACATGTGGCTATTGGCGGCGTTTCGACAAATCAGCCGACCTTTGCCGCTACGGGCAAAGCGCTTCGCCGCCGTTTTGTGCGTCTTCATCTTCGGCATACGACCATCTCCTCACCAGATTATTGCGTGAAAAATGGGGGAGTATTCCCCCATTGCGAATTGCGCGACCACTGGTCTGCTCGTTACTTGCCTTTTGGCTTCGGAGCCAGCACCATCGTCATCGTGCGCCCTTCCATCGTCGGAGCCTTCTCCACCACACCCACTTCGCCACAGCCGTTGGAGAAGAACTCCATCACCTTCTGCCCCATTTCGGGACGGGTAATCTCACGGCTGCGGAAGAGCACCGTAATCTTGACCTTGTCGCCCTCTTTGAGAAACTTGATGCAATTATTTAGCTTGAAGTCCAGGTCGTGATCGTCCGTCCCAGGGCGCACCCGGATGGCTTTCACTTCCGTGACATGCTGCTTCTTTTGTGCTTCCTTCTCCCGTTTCGCCTGCTGGTACTTGAACTTCCCGTAGTCCATGATGCGACACACGGGAGGGTTAGCCTGAGGAGCGACTTCGATTAAGTCCAATCCGCGTTCCTGCGCAATTTGCAGCGCTTCGCGGGTGGGCAGGATGCCCAATTGCACGCCGTTCTCATCCACGACGCGCACCTCGCGTGCCCGGATGCGCTCGTTGATCCGCAGATCCGTTCTGATGTTTCCTCACCTCAGACCAAGTTTTGCGCAAACCAACGCGATTTATTCTATCCGAGAATATGGTCAGTTGTCAATAGTTGCCTGACCAGCCGGCACTACGTATATCCACCTGCCAGACAGCTCGGGAAGCGCCTCCACCAGCACGTTGCCCCCCTCTCGGCGGAACGGGACCTCGCGCCCCCTGCTACCCGGCGTTGCACCTTCGAGAAACATCTGAAACTCTGCCGGAAACAGGTTCTCGGGCAGTACGAGCCGCGCCGCTCCGTGCACCTGTATCTCCATCACCGCACCGCCCGCTACCCTGCGCTCCTTAGCAACAGGCGCCCACACCACCAGCGCCACAGGATGCTCGCCAATCCGCTCGGCAAACCGATGGCGTCTGCCGTCTATCTCAATCTCTGTGCAATCGAAACCGCAAAAGGCTACCATGTCGCCTTTTTCATTCACACGAAAGCTCACTGCACCGCGCGCGTCCACACTTACCCGATGCCCTTTTACGGCGAGGTCTTTCACCTGCACCCGGTCGGAGGGCAGCTTCAGCCTCTGAAGCACCTTCTCGTCCTCTTGCCGGTTGCGGGCGAAGCCGCCGCCCCAGTCTTCCACGATACCGCGTATGTGCGGCGCCATCGATATCGCGCCGTTGGGGAAGCGGGTGACCAGATACTCGCCCGTCCGCGAGAGATGCTCCGTGTTGTCGTTGAGGTCAGCGAACTTACCGGTGGGCGGATATGCCCCCAGTGCGCTCAGCACGTCAAACCAGTTGCGCGCATCGTACCCCAGACTGCGAGACTGATCGTCGCGCGGGCGATAGCCAAGGAAGACAGCGATACCGCCATTCGGAGTACGGCGCACCGTGCCCACCACTGCTTCGCCCACCTGAGCCACTGCTTCGGTGCTCGTTTCGGGCGTCACCGGGTAGATGTGGTCCACGAGGAAGTCGGTGAGAATGGTCTGGGGCGTCACTCCGCCCAGAGTGCCGCTGAAAGTCACCACCCTTCCCGGCGCGGCAATCCCTTCCATCTGCCCAGGTGCGTAACGCACGCCGAATATCTCCTGCCACAGCGGCTGCGCCGGCTCTCCCTCGGCGGTCAGCACGGGCGGCGGTCCTGACCACACCACCTTGCCCCCTGCTTCCACCATGCGCTTCATCAGCTCCAGCATGGCACGCGCGGGGAAAGGCTCGAAAAGCGCCACGAGTGTCGTGAAGCGGTAGTCCCCAATGCGTATCGCGCCGCCCTCGAGCCTGCCCTGTTCCAGCAGTTTCCACTGCGTGATATAGTTGGTGTAGCCGTACTGCGTCATCCAGCTGCCGAAGCGCTCTTCTACCGCCACCAGATCCAGCGGATACAGCATCAGCACCTCCACCGCGCGATGTTGCATCCCCTGTACCCGACCGTGGTATGCCCCCGCCGTGCCAAAGGCACACTGCAGCCACCAGTGTCGCTGGGAAATCTCGGCGGGAGAGCCCCAGTGCGCCGCGTAGGAGTACGGCACCTCGTTCAGGATACCGGTGGAACAACCAAGCGCCAAGCCGTAGTAGTTGCGGTCGAGCCAGCCACCTTCCGCGTGGTCGTTGCCGTTGCCCGTCAGAAAGTCGCCCCAGCGGAAATAGTCATGACAGGCAGACGCCGCCTGATGCACCGTCACCGACCAGACGAAATTGGACGTGTACTCGTACTTGTGCCGGTTCATGTTCTCCTGCCCGGTGTTCCAGTAGTCAACCGTGGGACTTTCCGCCCATGTGGCATGAGCACGCGACTCCAGCTTGTAGCCCATCTTCTGCTCGGCGTAGCGTTTGGCTGCGGTGAACAGTTCCACTACCCCATCCTGCAGAAGGCGGTAATATCGCGAGCGGAACAGAGCCGTCTCGCGTATCGCTTCCGGTGAAGCGCCAAACACATGCATGATCGGCTGCCGCGCTGTGAGGTCGGACGCGAAGTCCTCCTGCGCATACACGAAATAGAGCAGATACTTCGCCAAGTCGCGGTAGCGGTCGCCGTAGAGCTGCGCGTACCGGTGCGCCAGGCTGTCGGTCACATAGCGCATGGCGAAATCGCCGTGATCGTGGTGGTTGAAGTACGCCCAGTCCTGCTGGATGTGCATCTCGTCAGAATAGAGGGCGTTCAGCCTGATACCGGCGTCGGCGTATTTGTCGATCAGCTCCTTCAGGAAGGGAAGCGCCCTGGGACTGAAGTAGTCCATCTCGGGCGACCGGTACATCTGCACCACCAGCACGCGGTTGAGCGCACCGACATCGGTTCGTCCTGTTCCGTACACGCGGATGCGCACTGCAGCGAAGTCGCCCGCGCGAGCCTGCGCTCCGGGGAAGACCTCTACCTTCGCCGCTTCGGTGATTTCCACGATGCTATCGGGATTGACAACACGGTACGGCGTGCCTGCGATGGACTGCTCCCGGAAGGCGAACACCCGTACCCCCGCGTCCTCGAGCTCCACCACGCCCTTGTTGTTCGCCCAGCGCCTGTGCCGCCACATCTGCACGCTGAACGCGCCCGTCTGCGGGTCGCGCAGGCCCTTGCGATACTGCATCCACATCCCGCTCTCGCCGGTTTTGGCGCGATAACCGGGACCGATTTCCAGTGGCGACAGTAGGCTGAGTTCCAACCCCAGACCATATCCCTGCGCAAATCTGGCGATCGGGGCAAGGCGCTCGATGTAGCCGTCGGTGTCCGGAGTGTAGCGACGCGGTCCTGCCTGACCAGGGCGGTACTGGCTGAAAAAGTGGTCGAAGGCAATAATCATTGTGCGGTGCCCAGACTGTTTCGCTCGCTCGCAGACCTCGCGCAGGCTCATTTCCTGCGGTTCGAAGGTGAGTGTGAGGTTGAGCTTGCGATCAGGGTCGGATAGCGCTTCAAGCTCCATATCGCTCACGAGGATGATTGCCGACTTGCCGATTTCGAAACCGTACGCGCCGGGATAGCTGACCAGCTCGGCGCGGTAGACGTTCTCGGGGACATCTGCGGACATCTGACCCTCCACAAGTGGTGTACACGCCATGATGAGAAGCACACCAAGAAGCGCGAAGCCCCTGCGACCCATTCCGCCCTCCACACAACCCCTGCGATGCGTGCGTGTCAGAAACAACAACACAGGCTCAATTCACCGGTCACTCCGAGCGGTGGCGACCCATCGCAGCATCGCTTACCGCTCGGAACGACGTTCTCTTCTGCGAGTGCGCCCGCTACCTTGGCTTCACATTCACCTGCGGAATCACTTCGCGCAGGTGTTTCGCCCAGATTTCACCCAGCTTCAGCGGCGTGGTCTTGTGGAACTCCGCATGGCGTCTGTCCACGGTGATGAGTAGCTGGTCTTTGACGTAGATACCTGCCTCACCGCCAGCGATGGGCTTGACCACCACGTCCGCAGGCTGGATGTCGGGGTCCTGCAGAATGGTGCGCAGGCGCATGGTGATGGCATCTGCGCGTTGCTGAGGAGTCATTCCGCCCGCACTGAAACGGATGCGCAGGATCAGCTCCCCGCCAACGGTCACCTCGGCGGGCGGCTCTCCCTGCACCCATCCCATGCATACCGCACCGAACAGCACACTCAGCGCAATCAGCACTACTCTTCTCATCTCTACCTCCCTGCTGTATCGTGTTACACCATGCCCATGAGGTGGTAGCCGCTATCCACGTAAACCACCTCGCCGGTGACGCCTCGGGCGAGATCGCTCAGCAGAAACAGCGCCACATCGGCGACTTCCTCCGCTTCGGTGTTGCGGCGCAATGGAGCCACTTCGCGCACACGTCCCAGCATGGTGGTAAAGCCGGCGATGGCTCGCGCCGCCAGTGTGCTGATCGGACCTGCCGACACCGCGTTCACCCGGATGCCCTGCGGTCCCAGGTCTGACGCCAAATAACGCACACTCGCCTCCAGCGCTGCCTTAGCAACGCCCATCACGTTGTAGTTGGGTACCACCCGTTCGCTGCCGATGTAGGTCAGGGTGACCACGCTTCCCCCCGCGCTCATGAGCGGCTCCAGCGCCCGACACAGCGCCACCAGAGAGTACACACTCACGTCCATCGCAATGCGAAAACCCTCGCGCGAGGTGTCCACATATCGCCCGGACAGTTCCTCCTTCTTCGCAAAGGCGACGCTGTGTACCAGAATGTCGACCCTGCCGCACTGCGCCTGCAGCGACTGTATCAGCGCAGCGACCTGCTCATCGTCGGATACGTCGCAGGGCAGCACGAGCGTTCCGGGGACGGTTTCAGCGAGGGGACGGACGTTCTTCTCAAGCCGTTCGTTTTGATATGTTAAAGCCAGGTGCGCCCCTTCCTGAGCCAGTCTCTGCGCGATTGCCCACGCGATACTGCGCTCGCTGGCGACACCCAGCACGAGAGCATTCCTGCCCTCTACCAGACCAGGCATCCTCCACCTCCTGCTATTCGTGTGGAAGATGTTTCGGTAGGGGGCGGGGTGCTTCCTGCTTGCGGCAACTTACGCCGCGCGGTCCTCGAGGCTACCGGACGGGGTGCCTGTGTAATACTGCAGGGCGCTGCGTGACCGGTTTACCTCAGCCATCTCCGTGCGCAGCGCGTTCAGCCGAGCCTCCAGCTTCTGCTGAAGCCGCATGTTCTCCTGTCTGACCTCGTGCAGGAAGGCAAGCACGTCAGTGGGCAGGTCGGGAGGAGCGGCTTGCCATACATCCCGCAGCAGCTCCTCCTGTTCCTGCAACAACTGCTGAAGCGTATCCCACTGCTCGCTGGCAATTGCCTCTTCCTGCAGTGCCTGCAGGATGCGCACCCGCTCGCCATGCGTGACCAGCCACTTCTGCCAGTAAGCGTCAGGCTGCATGTGGTACCTCGGCTCCCGACGAGGCAGACTGTCCCAGCGCCTCCCGCGCCATCGCCTCCACCTGCACCCACGCCTCACGCAGGCTCTCCAGCATCTCGCGCACCTTCTGCACTTTCTGCAGGTCGTCCTCGAGGTTCGCCAGCACCAGCTGCTCGTGCATGAACTGATACAGCGCCATCAGGTTCACCGCGATCTCCCCGCCTGCCTCCACGTCCAGCGAACTGGTCAGCTCGGCGATGATGCGCTGGGCGCGCACCAGATAGTGATTCTGTTTCTCCCTGTCTCCCCTTTGCATGGCATCCTGACCCTGCTTGAGAAAACGGATCGCCCCATCATACAACATCACCACCAGCTTGGCAGGAGACGCGGTGTCCACCTGCATTCGCTGATACACGTCATACGGGCTTGTCAGCGCCATACCACTCCTGTCCTCTCCTAAGCACCCAGATTACTGAACAGATTGCCCTGTCCCAAAACGGCGGCTAAACGCATCGATTCGTTCCGCATCTTGTTCAGAGCAGACTCCATGCGGGTGAACTGCGCCCGCAAGAACTCCGCCCTGCGCTGCATCGCTTCATCAAACGCCGATATGCGCCCCTTGATCTCGTCGATTTGCTGCTGGATGGTCTTCGTCTCATCCGTCAGTGCTCCGTTAATCGAGTCGGTAAACCGCTGGATCATCTGGAACACCTGGTCTGCTATGCCCCGTGTGACCGTCACGGTGCCGATGATGCCTGTCGTGGTGGCAGTCACTCGCACCTGCAAGCCGTCCGTAGTGGCGTTTCCAGCGTTGCCAGTAAGGAACTGTCCATCGCCTGTCGCTGGCTCGCCATTGATGGTGCCAGCCACGGTCTGCCCCTGCACTTCCAGGCGCGTAGTGCCGATACCGCTGTTGTTACCGGCAGCTTCCTGGTTGCTCACCACGTTGAACGCTGCGCGAGAGCCGTACTGCCTGGAGGTCAACACCAGGTGCCCGTTCTCGTCTTTGGACGCCACAAGGTATCGCGCCAGATTGGCATCCGAGTTTATCTGAGCGATGGTGTCGTCGATGGTGTTGCCTGCGTTCAGGGTGATGCTGTACTCATTGCTCCCGAATATTCCACCGCTGAAGGTCAGGCGCTCTGCCGTGGCGCTTGCTTGCGTCTGCGCAACTGTTGCCACCGCCCGTGCTTGCGTTGCCACCTGTGTGATTTCCACCGTCAACGGCACGCCGGTGGCTTTCGTCTTGCTGGTCGCGATGACGTATGTCAGGCGCGGGTCGCTGGTGGAACCCACCACCCGGAAAATCCTCTCCACGTCCGCCAGCCGATTGTTCAGAGCCTCTTCCAGCTCGGTGCTCTTCAGCAGCAGCTTGCCCGAGCGTGATGGGTCCAGTGTGATACCCACCTGTGCCAGCATGCTCATATCTGACGGGGTACCTGCGACGGTGTCAGACAGCAGTCCCATCAGCTCCGACTTTAGCGCGTTGACAGTGGGGTTGCCGAACAGCGGTCCGGTGTCGTAGGTTTCCTTGTCAAAGTAGTCGTACTTCTTGATCAGGTCGACGGTGTCGTTGTACGCCTTCACAAATCCCTCAATAGCGCTCTTAATGCTACCGGTATCGCGCGTGATGGTGATGGTAGTCTTTTTGGGGCTGGTAGCGTCTGCGTCCGTCAGGGTGATGGCAACGCCCTGCACGATGTTGGTCAACACGTTGGTGCTGCTGGTGAGGCTCATGTTGTCAATCTTGAACTGTGCGTCCTTTGCCTGCACCAGCTCATTACCGTAGCCTGATTTCAGGATGCCCAGTGTCTCGAGAATGTGCTGGTCGTCGGTGAAGGCAGGTGTACTGCTACCGGTAATGCTCAGTCGGTACCTGGTGGTGCCATTGTCGTTCACTGTGACAACTGAGGCGGTGACCCCGGCGCCAGCGTCGTTGATCTTGCTGGCAATCGCGTTCAGCGAGTCGGTTGCGAGGTCGATAGCGACATCCACGCCGTTGATCCGTATCGTACCTGATGGCGCGTTGCTCAGCGTCATCAGCGTGCCGATAGCGGTGCTGGTATCGGCGAATTTGTCGGACTGCGCGCCGTTGGTGATGGGGTTCTTCAGTGTGGTGGTGGTATTGACCAGCCCCAGCGACTGCAAAACATTGCCGGAGCCCAGGTCGTTCAGGCTGATGGCGTTCGCTTTACCGGTGTTGTGCGCCGTCAGCACGAGATAATGCTCACCACTGCTCGCGCTCAGCACCGACGCGGTGACGCCTGCCTTGGCGTTGTTGATACGGGCGGCGATGTCGCGCAGGTTGTCGCTGGCAACGACGGTCACCTGCTTGCCGTTGACGATAAACGAACCGTCTAACCCCAGTGCGTCATCGGCGGAGGTGCGGGCGGTGGTGGCAATCTTGTGGTTGGTGGCGAGCTGCGACACCTCCAGCAGGTAGGTTCCTGGTACCGCATCGGTGGAGACGCTCACGCGAGCCACGCTCTCGGCACTGCTGGTAGCGCTGACCGCTTTGAACGCAGACTGAATGGTTACCTGAGAAATGGCGGACTGAAACCCCAGCAACTGCGCCTGAAGCGCCTGCAGTCCAGAAAGCCGCTGGGTGAGCTGCGACTGCTGTGTCGCCCAGATGGTCTTGCGCCGGCTCTCCACCTTGATGATCTGCTGGATCAGCCCCTCGGTGTCCATGCCGGAGATGAGACCAGAGAAGTTGATACCGCTCGTGCTCAACGTCCCCACACCTGCCTTTCCCTTGTTGCGCTATGCTTCATCACTACGCCGCCTTGTTGCCCTCAAACTCCTCAACAAGTGCCTGCAAGCGTGCACGCAGGTATGCGATATGCTCCTCCACCTCGCGGCGGTACGCCTGCTCGCGCCGGTCACGTTGCTCCAGCTGGGCGCAGTAGTGCGGAACCCGCTGGTTGATGCGCTCCACGAACTCGTAAGCGAACCGCACCACCCGGCGCAGGTCATCGCCCTCCGACACAATACAGCGAAGACGGTCGCCCACGACATCGAGCTGCAGTTTGCGTGCGGCGATGATTGCTTTCCATTCCTCGCTGAAGGCGAGCGTCCACGCCTCGTTGGGCGCCTCCGACAATTGCATGGTGAAGGCGTACGCTGTGGCGAACGAGGGATCTTTCTCCACGCTGTCTATGTCGATGCCCGTGATGGTAATACGCTGCACCGGATACCCCATGCTACCAACCTCCTCACCGCTTATTATCGGCAGGAAAGCGACGCGACTGCATCTAACTCAGCCCGTAGAATTACCTGAAGGGAGAACGGAGATGGCTGCTCACCGCTACTACTTCGCTTCCCAGCATGACTGGCAGGGCAGAAAAGGCTTTTACCTGAGCTTCGAGAACGAGACGCCTGACCCTGTATGCCCTCTGGAGACGCTAAAGATTGCGCTGGGCGTTGCCGACGGGAACTCGTGGCGTTTCATCGTCGCCACACCGAAATGGGAGTGGAACAAGCCGTATCGCCTCGTGGCACGCATCACCGCATCGGGAGCGGAACTGTGGCTGAACAACACGCTTCTGGGCAAGAGCGAGGGCAGGTTTGCTCCTCACGGAGGCTCCCTGGAAGTGGCAACTGTGCCCTCATTCGCCAGCGGACAGACGAACTATCGCCCGACTCGCCACCGCGTAAGCATCACCATGGGCAGGCGAAGCCAGCAGGAGTTCTCACTGGAGACGCGCGAAGACATTCCCGAACCTGTGCGAATGTTCAATATAGAAACCCTGTGGGGCAAACCCATCCGGCGGACTCCATTCGCGGTGGACCTTCCCCTGAACATCGAGGCTAATTTCCGTTTGGTGCCCATGCCCGACTGGAAGCGCTACCAGCCCTACATCGACCGCTTCGGGCAATGTCGCTATGTACGCTCCCCGAACAGGGTGCAAACCGACGACGACCTGCGACGCAGTCTCGAGGAGGAGAAACGCACTCTGGCGCAGTGGGGGCTTCCGCGCGACTTTGACCCCTACGGTGGCTACCTGAAGGCAGGCTGGCGCGAGCAGGCTACCGGTTTCTACCGCGTGGTGCGCAGGGGAAGAAACTGGTGGCTCATCACCCCGGAGGGCAACCCGTGTTTCTACGTGGGCGTATGCTCCGTGCCCGCATTGACATGGGAAATGACCCCTGTCTCGGAACGCGAAGCCGTGTTCGAGTGGCTTCCCCCCAGAGAGGGTAGGACCGCTGAGGTATGGCGCAAGGACGTGTGGGGCGAACGTGCCAATACCGACTACGTGTGCCTGCACGCAGTGAACCTGATGCGCCGCTTCGGCGAGGACTGGAAGGCACAAAGTATACAACTTGCAAAGCAAAGGTTGCTTACATGGGGGTTTTCTGGCGGCGGCAAATGGGACCGGATTGACGGCTTTCCCTTCGCGCCGGTGCTCGGACGATGGGAAATCCCCAACCTGGTACGCCACCCCGACATCTTTGACCCGGCGGTACAGGCACAGCTGCGTGAACACCTGCGCCGGCAAATCGAGCCGTTCCGCAACAGCCCCTGGGTGCTGGGATGGTCGCTCGGCAACGAGTATGACGAGATTTTCACTCGCGACGAGATTGCACAGATACTTCGCCTGCCGGGTGCGCCCGCCGGCAAACGCGCCCTGATAGACTATGCATTGGAAAACCTGTACAGAAACCAGATTTCCGAAATGGCGCGAGCGTGGAGGGTGGACGCGCGTGACCGAAGCGCCCTGTATAGCGCGACTCTTACGCCTCGCGACGAGGATATCGAACCACTCCGTCGCTACTATGCCGAACGCTACTACAGCTGGGTCTACCGCACGGTCAAGGAGCTCGACCCCAACCATCTGTACTTCGGCTTCTGGATCGTGCCGGGCTGGTGGGAAAACGAAGAAGACTGGACGCTGAGTGCACGCCATTGCGACGTGCTGGGCTACGACCGCTACGCCCCCGACTTCGCCGACGAGTGGATGAAACGGCTCATCGAGCGCATCGACAAGCCCGTTCTGTGCGGGGAGTTCTCGTTTCCCGCGTGGTACGACGGCGCACGTGCCTACGGCAGATATCCCACCTGGGCGAAGGACGAGGCGGAATCGGGCGAACTGTATCGTCGCTGGGTGACCGACGCCGCACGTCATCCTGCCTGCGTGGGGGTGATGTGGTTCCAGTATCGCGACCAGCCACTCACAGGGCGCGGTCCCGGCAGGGGCAACATGCTGGTAATCGGCGAGCACTTCGCCTTCGGGCTGGTGGATTTCTGCGACCGTCCCAAATGGGAGATGCTTCGCCGGATGCGAGAGGTCAATCTGCGAGCCGCTCAAATACGACTGCAGGCGACGCGGTAGCGTCTATCTTCCAAGTGGATGGGTGGCAGTGCATCGGAGCGTGTACTGCCACGAACGCAGCAGCTGGGCAGACGCTGCCCAGAAACCCACGTTGTCGTCGTTGGGATTGGTACTGAAAGTGATCCAACCGGTAACCTGCAAAGAGCGCGGTTGCCTCAGCACCACCTCCATGGTGGGAGCGTTCGTCTTCCAGCTGGAGGTGCCGCCGATCAGCCCGAAGCGCCCAACCGTCACCGGCGGGTTCAGCACCCAGCCACTGGAAGGCAGGTTCACCAGTCGGGTTCCGGTGTAGGCAGCGCGTGCGTCCCACTGTGTGGCAGAGATGCGCATGGAGGAGAGCATAACTGGCTTGAACGCCTCGCCCGGACGGTTGTCCAGCGGAACGGTTCCGGTGACAGATACAGTGCGCACCCGCGCCACAAAGCTCATCCCATCGGGCGGTTGCAGTCTCACCTCCAGCGACACGCGCAGGGAGGAGATATCACCCGACAGGGACAGCACCAGCTCTTTGCCCTCTGTACGCCACGTCGCGGTGACGGGAGCACCCTGATAGTACCTGCCCTGTGACCAGAACGCAGGCATCAGGATCACGGAGGTGCCCCACCCCGCCTGCGTAGAGTACACCATGCGGAAGTAACTGCTATCCAGATGCAGGGCGGCATACTGGGGATAGTTCGTTCCGCTGCCGTAGCCAATCTCCAGTATCGTCCCCCGCCGGCGAACCTGCCACTCCTGCGCCCACGCGGGCTGAATCGACAGCAACACCGCGAATACAGCGACGGCTCCATAGAGCATTCTCATGCCAGTACCCTCACCTCGTAGCCCGCGGCGCGCAGGACACTGTGTATCTGTGCGATGTGTTCGGCGTCGCGCACCTCCAGCAGCAGCTCTACCCCCGTCCATCCGTGCGGCACGGAGGGGTGTATCCTGTTGTGGTGGACCGTCATAATGTTGCCCTGCGCCTGAGCCACCAGCTGCAACAGCGCCGCCAGACCGCCCGGGCGATCGGGCACGGCAGTGAAGAACTGGTAGTACCGGCTGGCTTGCAGCATCTCCCGTTCGATCAGGTCGGACAGGGTCTTGGTGTCGATGTTTCCGCCCGAGACCACGATCACCGTTGTCCCGTGCAGGCGCACCCGTCCGCTCTGTACCGCCGCCACCCCGACGGCTCCAGCGCCCTCTACCACCACTTTCTTGCGCTCCATCAGCCAGAGTACTGCTCGCGCGATGCTGCGGTCGTCCACCGTTACCATTTCGTCAGCATAGTGCCGGATGTACTCGAAAGTTCGCTCGGTTGGCGTTTTCACCGCGATGCCGTCGGCAAGAGTGTAACGAACCACCGGATCGCTCACCAGTCTGCCCTCCCGCCATGAGCGCACTGCCGTATCCGCTCCCTCGGATTGAACTCCGATCAGCGACACATCGGGCTTGCGCGCCTTCACCGCCGCCGCGATGCCGGAGAAAAGCCCTCCGCCACCCACCGGCACCACAATCTGCTCCACCTCCGGCAGGTCTTCCAGAATCTCCAGCCCGCAGGTGCCCTGCCCGCAGATGATGTCGTCGTGGTCGTAGGCGGGGACGTAGGTCGCGCCCGTCTCCTGCGCATAGCGTTGTGCCGCCTCCACCGCCTCGGCAAAGCCCTCGCCCTGCAGAATGACCTGCGCTCCATACCCCTTTGCCGCCTGCATCTTGGCGATGGAACCAAACACCGGCATGAAGATGGTAGCTGGCACGCCGAACATCTTCGCAGCGAGCGCCAGGCCCTGCGCATGGTTTCCCGCCGAACCGGTGACCACCCCGCGCGCCCGCACCGACTCCGGCAGGCGGCGCAGGAACTCATAGGCGCCCCGTATCTTGAAGGAGCCGGTGCGCTGGAAACTCTCCACCTTCAGCCACACCGGCACCCCCGCCAGCTCACTCAACATGCGGGCAGGGAACAGGGGCGTATGCTGAACGATTCCCTGTGCCGCCCGACGTGCCTCCTCTATCCGTTCAACGCTGACCATCCGGCTGCTCTATCTGCGCTCTTTCAGGAGCTCCTGCACTTCAGGGGTGTCCAGATTGTCCCGCGTGACCACCGTTACGCCGGTATCCACGCGCTTCGGGATGCTGGCGCGATCGCCTTTCACTGCCTGCACGGCCAGCTTCACTCCCTCATAGCCCATCTTGAAGGGGTTCTGCACGATGAGCGCCTGAATGGTGCCTCGCCTGAGGGCGTCGATTTCCGGCTGCGCCGCATCGAAGGCTACCAGCTTCACCTTGCCCGCCAGCTCGCGCTGTTCCAGCACTGTCGCTGCGCCCACTGCACCCGGTTCGTTCGCGGCAAAGATGCCCACCAGGTCGGGATTGGCGGTCAGCATGTCCTCGGTCACCTGCATCGCTCGCTCCACCTGGCTTTGCGAATAGAGAACCGGTCCCAGCGTCACGCCGGTGCAGTTTTTGATGCCCTCGCGGAAGCCCTGCTCGCGCTGTTCCGAGGAGGCAGCCCCTTTGATGAAGGGGACCATACCGACCTTGCCCTTTCCACCAACCAGCTCGCACAGCACCTCCGCTGCCTTCGCCGCCGCGGCGACATTGTCGGTTGCCACGAAGCTGAGCGGAAGGTCGGAATTCACCCCCGAGTCGATGGTAATCACCGGAATACCGGCATCCATTGCCTGCTTGACAATAGGTACCATTCCGTCGGCGTCACAAGCCGCCATCACAATTGCGTCGACCTTCTGGTTGATGAAGTCCTCCAGAATGCGCTGCTGACCCTCCACGTCGGTCTCTTCCGCAGGACCTTTCCACAGAATCTGCACGCCCTCTTCCTGTCCTGCCTGTTCCGCGCCCGCCTTCACGGTCAGCCAGAACGAATGTGCGGTGCCCTTGGGCACCACCGCGATGCGCAGCTTCGCGGACGGAGCAGGACCCGACGCCTCCTGACGCTTCGCGCAGGCGGAGAACAGCAAAAGCACTCCTGCCAGCAGAGTGAAGGTGATAACCAGTCGATGCATACTCCTCCTCCGTTGAACAGTTGGGTGGACGCTTTCCCTGTTCGCGATGCGCCCCTCCTTTCTCCTGCCCGGGACAGCACGCCATCTGCCAGCGCCAATCGCGGGGGCGTTTCCTTCTGTTCACTTCAAACCCAGATTCAGCGACCTCTGCGGGCGCGGCGGTGGGGCGGTTTCCTGACGCAGTACCCTGATAGTGTCGCCGCGTTTCAACCGGAATACCTGCGCTGCATTGCCCCTGTTCACCGCCACTTCCAGCCTTTTACTGCTGCCGAACAGCGCCAGCGGTTGTCCGTCGGGCACCTCGCCATACGTCTGGCATATAGATAGCCGAACGCCTGCGCACTCCACCCGAGCCAGATTCTCTTTCACGTCCCAGCGGCGGCACCACGCCTCGTAATCCGAGCGTGTCAGGTTGGTGATGGCGTTGCCGAAGCGGTCGATATGCACCACAGTGGCGCGAATGCCATGCCAGTCTACCCGCACGCGCGGCAGTGGCAGACGCTGGAGACTGGAAACAGGCGTACCAAGCTGCTCGAAGGGCACCCCGCAGGCAAGATGCGCCGCCACCGGAGCGAATACGTCCCTGCCGTGAAACGTCGTGCTCTTTTCAGGCAGGTGATACTGTGGATTATCCAGACACACCGCCCTGCGCATCCGGTGGCGCTGCAGCACCAGCGTGAAAATGCCGTTATCCGGACCAACGTAATACGCCTGTTCCGTCCGGATGGCTACGGGTTTGCGCGCGGTGCCCACGCCGGGATCGACCACCGCCACATGCACCGTGTCCTGAGGGAAGTAGTCCACCGAAACGTCCAGCAGAAACGCTCCTGTAGCAACGTCCTGCGGGGGCACTTCATGCGTGAGGTCAACCACCAGAGCCGAAGGGCAGATGGAGGCGATAACACCCTTCATCACACCCACGTAGGTGTCTTCTGTGCCGAAGTCGGTTAGCAGGGTGATGATCTGGCTCATATACACCATGATAACAGATAAGGACAGGCATCGTCTATTATGTTGGTGTGGTTCGGAGGACTTGCGGAGGGATACACGCCCGCCAGCAAGAGCAGACGACGGTGCGGGCACCAGCTGTCTCTCCGCAGTGTGGGTTGGCGCGAGGGGGAGCCTAAGGTGCTCGCACCGAATCGATGAAGGAGCGACGCGATGGATGCGCAAGTTTGGGAGTGGCGTGTGGCAACTGGAGAGCACCCCCGACAGGACAGCGAGCGACAGCTGATTGAACGCTGCCGATCGGGCGATATGGAGGCTTTCGGCACACTGTGGGAGCAGCATCGCTCTGCGGTGTTTCGCAGTATACTCGGCGTGGTGGGCAATACCCAGGATGCTGAAGACCTCACTCAGGAGGCGTTTCTGCGTGCATACCGTGCGCTGGACAGCTTCCGCGGAGAGGCGCAACTGCGCACTTGGCTGATCCGCATCGGCGTGCACCTGGCAATAGACCACGTGAAGCGCAAGCACGCGCATCCTGAGGTATCGCTGGACTGGGACGTTGGCGGTTCTCACGCGGACATCGATCCCCACACCGCCGCCGAACTCAACGAGCTGCGGGAAACGGTGCGCAAAGCCATCGACGCCCTGCCTCCACACCATCGTGCGGTGATTGTGTTGCGAGATATCGAAGGGATGGACTATGCGGAAATGGCAAAGGCGCTGGGATGCAGTGTCGGAAGCGTGAAGCTGCGTCTGTTCCGCGCCCGCCGATTGCTTAAACAACGTCTGGAAGTGCTTTTGGGGGGATCACCATGAAGCGGCTCATGTGCCGACTCGCCGAATACTTCCTCGCGCTGTGCGAGGATGACATAGAGGGCAGTCTGCCCAATTGGGTGCGACGCCACCTCAAGACCTGCTCGCGCTGCCAGGTGCAGGCTCTGCACTACCGCCGAACGCATCAGGCACTGCGGCAGTACGCGCGCCTTCTGCCGAGCTCGCCACCCGCGGGATGGCAACCTCTGCAGGTGAGCACGGCGGTCAAACAGCGCACTTTTCCACTTCAGGTCGCTCTCGCCTCGATGACAGGGGTTGTGGCGGTGGTCATCGGCTTGTCGCTGTGGTTGCGAGGCACCGCGCCTGTTGACCACGTCGGCAAACCTCTGCAGACGGCTCCCCAGCTTGCCCAGCGAGAGACACAACCCGTTGCGCCTTCGCAAATCAGGAAGCCGGCCGCCCCTGCCAGCGAGGACGTCAAAGCGAAGCCCTCTCAGCTCGATAAACCCGCTCCACCGGCGCAAGCCAGACCCGAGAAGGCGCCTCAGCGGACGCCAGCGCCCGCACATCAACCACCAAGGCGCATTGTGGTGGCAGCCCAACCGACGCCTCAGCCTGTTGGGACGTCTCACGAAGAGGCTGTGGGAACCGCTTCGTCGGAGCCGCTGGTGCCGGTTCAGCCGGTGGTGTCCGAGGCGCATCCGGTAGCATCCACTCCGGTACCCGAAACCTACGTCATGCAGGCTGCTTATCCAGCCACAGCAGGTGCCGTGGAATAGGAGGCGATACCCGATGCGTATCATAGCAACGCTCGTGTGCCTTCTGCTGATTGTTCTGCCAGCCAGCGCACAGAGCCTGCTGGAATCGCTGGAACGGGAGATTACAGCGCTAACCCGCAAGGTGCAGACGGGCGTGGTGGCAGTGGAGGGAGGAGCGCTGGTATCGCCCGGCTCGATACCGTCAACCGGTCTGGTGCCTCCGCAGAACGAAACCGCCCGTCGCTGGCTGGAAGCGATGCGCTTGCTGAATCTGCCCAGCCCCATCTCGCGCAAAGGCACCGGCTTCATCGTCGATCGCGACGGCTCGATACTCACCAGCGCCGACATCGTGCGGGGGGCGGAAACCTGCACCGTGCGCTTCGCTAATGGACAGCGAGCTTCAGCCCGGGTGGTGAGTGTGGACGACGTCACCAACCTTGCCCTTATTCTCTGCTCCGAGTCGACCCCTCCGCCACTGACGCTGGGCGACTCCGACAGGGTGGAGCCCGGCGGCCTGGTGCTGTGTGTGGGCACGCTGGGGGGATTCGAGCGCTCGGTGGTGCTGGGCATCGTCTCAGGGCGCGAGCGTACCGGCGCGCTGGGACAGCAACAGTTTCTGTCCAACCTGCTGCAGATCAGCGCTCCGATTGGCGCAGGGAGCAGTGGGGCGCCGGTGGTCAACAGCCGTGGCGAGGTGGTGGGCGTGATTGTCGCCAGCATTGCGCCTGGAATGGTTTTCAGTCCGCCGAGTACCGCCCGAGGCAGTGCGGTACCAAGTCTCGGCACCTCGCTGGAGATGTCGATGTTCGGCACGACAGGTGGTGCGCTGGCGGTGCCCATCAACGACGTGCGCGCTGTGCTGGACGATATGCGAGCAGGCAAACTGCGACGTCCTTTTCTGGGCATCATGCCCGCAGACCACGACGGTGAAGGTGCAGAAGTCGTTCGGGTGGTGCCGAACAGCCCTGCAGCGCGTGGCGGTATCCGGCTGGGCGATGTTGTCGTTGCGCTGAACCGGACGCCCGTGCGCCGCGCCGCCGATGTGACAGCCTTCCTGCGCCGGATGAAACCGGGTGACCGCGTGGAGATCGATGTCGTGCGCGGCAAGAACCGACTGAAAGTGAGTGTACAGCTCGGCGAGAGGTCTTCCGCACCTTAACCTGCCCCGCGTTGCATAAAGGGCAGGAATCGCATCCGCCCGCGCCAAAGAAGCTTCTGACGAGTAATATTTCCTACGGGGTGGTCGGATGCGCAGGTTGCAGATTCCGCACGCGGACATGACGGTTTCCGCCCTCTGCCTTGGCACGGGAGAGCTGGGGGCACATATCCGGGGCAAGAACGCCACGCAGCTTATCGCCGAGTATCTGGAACTGGGCGGCAATTTCATAGACACGGCACACTGCTACGCCTTCTGGCTGCCTGAGGGCGCAGGATGCAGCGAGCGCGAACTGGGCAGAGTCATCCGTGAACTCGGCTGTCGTGAGCAGGTGGTCATCGCCACGAAGGGCGGACACCCCAGCGGTGGAGACGTCTATCCTCGCCCCGACCGCTACATGGCTCCTGAACAGGTGGCACAGGACCTCTCGGAGAGTCTGGAACGCCTGCAGATGGACACAGTGGACATCTACTACCTGCACCGCGACGACCCGCGTATACCCGTGGACGAGATTATCGATTCGCTCAACCACCATATTCAAGAAGGCAGAGTGTGTGCGCTGGGAGCCAGCAACTGGAGCGTGGAGCGCATCGAGCAGGCAAATCGGTACGCCTCCGCAAACGGTCTGCAGGGCTTTGTGATTTCACAGGTGCAGTGGAGCCTCGCTACACCCAGCTGGCAAATCGGCGATGACCCCACCACGCGCTACGTGACAGAAGCGGACGCCGAGTGGTACTGGCAAAACAACGTCCCTGTTGCGGCGTACACTTCCACTGCTCTCGGTTACTTTGCTCGCATCGAACGGGGTGAGCAACACTTCGGTCATCCGCTCAACGCCAAACGCCGCGAACGCGCCGAACAGCTTGCCCGGCAGATTGGTTGCACGCCCACGCAGGTGGCGCTGGCTTGGCTGCTCCACCAGAAACCGACAACCATTCCCATCTTTGCGACGGGCAGGCTCGATCATCTGCGTGAATGTATGGCTGCAGCGGACATTGCGCTCCGCCCTAAACAGGTGGAATGGCTTGCAGATGGGCAATACGAGTAATCTGGCGGGAGGTCAGGATAATGGGTTTGGCAATCAGTGATAACCGGCGGTTCCTGATACGGGATGACGGGCAACCCTTCTTCTTCATGGGCGATACCGCCTGGGAACTTTTCCACCGATTGAACCGCGAAGAGGGGGAGAGGTACCTGCGCGACCGTGCTGCCAAGGGATTCACCGTGATTCAGGCAGTGGCGCTTGCCGAGCTGGACGGACTGAACACCCCTAACCCCTACGGACACACTCCTCTGGTCAACAACGACCCGACAAAGCCGAACGAGGAATACTGGAAGCATGTAGACTTTCTGGTGGAGAAGGCAAACCAGCTGGGATTGTTCATCGGAATGCTGCCCACCTGGGGCGACAAGTGGCATCCCAAATGGGGCGTGGGTCCCAGCATCTTCAACCCTGAAAACGCCCGCGCGTATGGCGCATGGATTGCCCACCGATACCGTCAGCGCAACATTATCTGGATCCTGGGCGGCGACCGCTGCCCCGAGACCGACGAACACTACGCCATCATCCGCGCGATGGCGCAGGGCATTCGTTCGCAGGTTGGGCGCAGCCAGCTCATCACCTATCATCCCTGGGGTGGGCGCTCCAGCGCGGAGTTCTTCCACAACGACGACTGGCTGGACTTCAACATGCTGCAGTCCGGGCACAGCGCAAACCGTGACAATTGGCGTCGCATTGCGTCCGACTATGCCCGAACGCCAGCGAAGCCCTGCATGGACGGGGAACCCGGATACGAAGACATCCCGTCGGATTTTGACCCGAAGAACGGTTATCTGCAGGCGTACGATGTGCGCAAGTTCGCCTACTGGGCGCTGTTTGCCGGAGCGCACGGACACACCTACGGCTGTAACAACATCTGGCAGATGTGGGCGCCGGGGCGTGCGCCGGTTATTCACGCCCGCCAGCCCTGGTACGAGTCGCTGAAACTGCCCGGCGCCACACAGGTGCCCTTCGTGCGACGGCTGCTCTTGTCGCGGCCGTTTCTCCGCCGTGTCCCCGACCAGAGTATCCTCGCCTGCGAAGCGGGAGAGGGTGGCGAACACATCTCAGCGACCCGGTCAGACGATGGAAGCTACGTGATGGTGTACGTGCCACGCGTAAAGCCGGTACAGTTGCACCTGAGCAGGGTAGCAGGACGGCAGGCGGTAGCGTGGTGGTTTGACCCGCGCAGCGGCAAGGCACGGCGTATCGGTACATTCGCCACGCGCGGGGTTCAGGAGTTTCTTCCTCCACCCGCAGACGACGGGGGAGACTGGGTGCTGGTGCTGGACGAGGCGGCGCGCCGTTTCAATGCGCCGGGCAAGGTAAGCTGAGCGCAGAAATGGCATGACAAAGGAGGTCGTGGAGGTTGGTATATTGTCAGTCCTTGAAGCGAATCGTCACGATAGGCGTTTACGGGTGGACTGAAGAGCGTTTTGTCGCGGACCTCAGGGAGCATCAAGTGGAAGTGGTTGTGGACGTGAGGCAGCGCAGAGGTGTTCGCGGAAGCTCCTATCGCTTCGCCAATGCTAAGGCGCTTAGCGACCTTTTGCATCAAAACGGAATAGAGTATATCCATCTCAAGCAACTGGCACCGACCCAGGAAATTCGTCTCATACAAAAGCAAAAGGACAAGGATGGCAAGATTCGCAAGCGAAACAGAACGCATCTATCTCCCGAATTCGTCGAAGTCTACACGCAGCAGATACAGCATAGCGCCTCTGACGCTTCGTTTCTCGATAGTATTCATCCGAGAGCAAGCGTGGTTGCGTTACTGTGCGTGGAGCGCGAACCAGAGGCGTGCCACCGGTCTATTCTCGCGGACTTTCTCTCGCAGAAGCTGGCACTGGAGGTCGTACATTTGCGCCCATGAGTCTTGCTGCTATCGTAGCAGTAACCCGGATGCGCGAAGGGCGAAAGTGCGTGGGGGCACTTGAGCTGGAACAAACATCAACTGGCTACACGCCAATACGCAACCTCCGCCTTCACAAGGCGGACGGAGCCTTTTATCACGCCGAGGAATTTGCCTTCAAGGTCGGGCAGATATTGGAGCTGGAATATCTTCCCAGCCCAAACATACGCCCCCCTCACACGGAAGACTGCCGTGTTCAACATCTGCGCCTCGCAGGCACGCTAGCACCACCCATAGCCGATAGGCTGATGCAGATTATCACACAAAACTCTGTTGTGCCCCTGTATAGGGGTAGCATTGACACCGTGTTTGAGGGACTCTTGCAGGTGAGTTCAGAAACCGGTTCACGATTTATTGAACGGCGAACAGGTGTTCCGAGCTTTAGCACCTGTTTCTGGATACCACCGCACGAACTGGAAGTCTGGCGCACTACCGAAGGCAAAATCCGCCTGCGTTCAGAATACCGCAACATTGTTGTACCCTACATTGCCGAAGCCCCGCTGGAGGTTGACGTGATTCCGGCTGGCGGTCTGCTTCGTCTGTCATTAGCCCGCTGGTGGAGCAGGACTCAGGGTGTCGAACCGGTATGCTACCTTCAGGTGTCCCAATACTATGGCAAACCAGCCTTAACCCAGAACGGCAAAGATGAACGAGGGCTTGATGCTGCGCCATAAGAAACATGCTATAATCTGGTAGTAGAGCACGTCAACACAGGGGAGAGCACACATGCCACTGTTTACAATAGGGCACTCCAACCACCAGATTGAGCGATTCATCGAGTTGCTCCGCATGCACACAGTGGACACGCTCATTGACGTTCGGTCTGTTCCAACATCGCGCTGGCATACTCAGTTTGACAGGGCAAGCCTCGAGTCGGCTCTGGGTGCGACAGGCATCATTTACTGCTACATGGGTAATCTTCTGGGAGGCAGACTGGATGGGGATGACCTTTACGACCAGCGCGGTTACGCTAACTATGATGCCTTCAGCAATACCAGCGTGTTCAAGCAAGGTATCCAGAAAGTTCTGGACGTGCTCGGTCAAGAGAGACGAGTTGCCCTGATGTGTGCCGAAGAAGACCCTAAGCATTGCCACCGTCGTCTGCTGATAGCCAGACATCTATTTGACCACTATGGTATCGATGCGGTTCATATTCGGAGGGATGGGACTTGTCAGACCGAATCCGAACTGCGAAGAGCAACCACGCCGTCACTCTTCGATGACGACCCAGATTGGAGCCAGCCTGCCTACTCTTCCCGTCCAATACCAGGGCGGGCTAGAAGACCCTGAAAAGATCAGGAAACAACGAGGTGCCACAAGTGCGTTATCAACGTCTGGGCAGAACGGGACTGTGGGTGTCGGAACTGTGCATGGGCTGCATGACCTTTGGCGGAGAGGCGGATGAGGTAACCTCCATCGCCATGGTGGAGCGGTGTCTGGAGGCGGGCATCAACTTCTTCGACACGGCGAACGTGTATACCCGCGGACGCTCGGAAGAAATACTCGGCAAAGCACTGAAGGCACACCGAGACAACGTGGTCATCGCCACCAAGGTGCGGGCGCCCGTCGGCGAGGGACCGAACAACGAGGGGCTGTCACGCTACCACATCCTGCGCGAGGCGGAGCGCAGTCTGCGTCGCCTGCAAACCGACCATATCGACCTGTATCAGGTGCATTCCTGGGACGAGACCACCCCTCTGGAAGAAACACTGAGCGCCCTCAACGACCTTGTCCGTCAGGGCAAAGTGCGCTACATCGGCTGTTCCAACTTCAGCGCATGGCAGCTGTGCAAGGCGCTGTGGATCAGCGATAAACAGGGCTGGTCGCGCTTCGACAGCATCCAGCCCCGCTACAACCTGATCGACCGCGTGGTGGAGATGGAGATTCTGCCCCTGTGTCGGGCGGAGGGTGTGGGTGTGATGGTGTACAGTCCGCTGGCGGGAGGCATCCTCACCGGCAAGTATCGTCCCGGCGAGCCTCCTCCACCGGGCACTCGCGCCGCGGAGAACCAGTGGTTTTTGGAACGACGCGCCAAACCGCATAACATTGAAAGGGCACAGCGCATTGTCGAGGTACTGAAACAGTTTGACCGCCCGCTTGTCCAGACCGCCATCGCGTGGACCTTAAGCCACCCGGCGGTGACCAGCGCCATCATCGGCGCACGTAACATGGAGCAGCTGAACCTGATCCTGAACAACTGGAGCGGGCTGTTACCGCCGGAGGAGAAAGCGATACTGGACGAAGCAAGCGCGTTGCCGCCGCTGAACTAAGAGAGCTCGTCCGCTCGCTCGATGGCTGCGGCTACCGCCTCGATCAGCGCGGAACGCACGCCTGCCCGCTCCATGACCACCAGCGCGGCGATGGTGGTGCCAGCCGGCGTGGTCACCATGTCCTTCAGCTGAGCAGGGTGCATTCCCGTCTCCAGCACCATCTTGGCGGCGCCCAGCAGCGTCTGCGCGGCGAGGAAGGTGGCTATGTCGCGCGGCAGTCCCGCCCGCACGCCCCCATCAGATAGCGCTTCGATCATCAGATAGGCGTAAGCCGGACCGCTTCCGCTGATAGCGGTGACGGCGTTCAACAGATGTTCCTCCACCTCCACCGCCTCGCCGAAGGAGGTGAAGATTTCGTGAGCGGCAGCAGCGTGTTCTGCCGTAGCATACCGTCCCCGCGAGTAGGCAGCAGCGCCCGCCCCTACAATGGCGCAGGTATTAGGCATGGCGCGTATGACCGGTGTGCTCGGTGGCAGAAGGTCTTCAATTCGGGAAATCGGCACGCCTGCCGCGATGGAAATAATCAGCTTGTCCGGGGTGACCACAGCAGCGATCTGTTCCACCACGTCGTGAATCAGGTAGGGCTTGACGCACAGCAGGATAATGTCTGCTTGCCGTGCTGCCTCCACGTTCGTCGCCGCCGAGCGTATGCCCAGCTCTCTTACCAGTACGCCCACCTTCTCGTGGTGCACGTCCGCGGCGATAATCTGATCGGGTGCGACCGCGTTCGCTTTCAGCAACCCGCGGCAGGTCGCCGAACCCATCGCCCCCGTGCCGATAACGGCTATGGTTTTCCCCTGAAGGCTCACCCTCCGCGCTCACTCCATGATCCGTTATGAAAGTCCTCCACGTTGGTGGTATCCACCTGCACATTCGCAGGGGCAAACAGAAACACCTGCTCGTGCACCCGTTCTACGGTACCCTCCAGCGCGTACACCACACCCATCAGGAAGTCCACCACCCGCTCGCGAAGGCGGGGGTCTGCATACTGAAAGTTCACCAGCTGCTGGTTACCGGCTTTCAGCCCGTCCGCTGCCCGTCGGGCGTCCTCCATTGTGCGAGCATACAGCACGTTCACCCGCTGCGCCGCGCGGGAGTGGAGCCGAATCACGGTGGCGCCAGTATCCTCCTCTTCCTCCACCGCACCAAACAGCCGCTCGCGCAGCTTTGCCCACCACGACCGACCTTCTTCCTCAAAAGGTTCCTGCACCGATTCACCCTCCTTCAGCCCCGCGGACCGAAGATTGCCGTGCCGATCCGCACCATCGTGGCGCCTTCCTCGATAGCCACTTCGTAGTCCTGCGTCATTCCCATCGAGAGATGCACACGGTGCGCCTCAGGCAGCCTTTCGAACAGGCGACGCAGTTCTGCAAAGTAAGGGCGCGCCTCTTCCGCCCGCTCCACCATGGGTGCCATGCCCATCAGTCCTTCGAGGCGCACATTCGGCAGGGCAGCGATGCGCTCCGCCAGAGCCAGTACCTGTTCGGGAGCAGCGCCGAACTTCTGCGGTTCGCGGGCGATGTTCACCTCAATCAACACGCGCTGATGTTTGCCCATCGCTTGCGCGCGGCGGTCAATCTCCTCTGCCAGCTCCTCATCATCCACGGTATGAATCCATGCAAAAAGGGGCACTACGCCCCGCACTTTGTTCTTCTGCAGGTGCCCGATGAAGTGCCAGTGCACGGGAGATTCGACTGCCGGGATTTTCTCGCGCGCTTCCTGATAATAGTTCTCGCCGAAGTGCTCGATTCCTGCGGAGATTGCCTGTCTGATTCGCGCAACGTCCACCGTTTTCGCCACCGCAATCAGCACAATCTCGTCTGACTTACGCCCTGCGCGAGCACAGGCGCTGGCGATTCGCTCCCGAACCTCAGCCACGTTGCGCGCGATATCCACGCCCATGACCTAGAAATCGTTCTCGTTGTTCTCTTCCGGAACCCATACACCGCTGTGGCTGGCAGCAAGCTGGCGCAGAACACCGGTCTCCACGAACACCACGCGCTCCGCCACGTTCACAGCATGGTCGGCACAGCGCTCCAGATAGTAGATGACCAGCAACATCAGTGTACAGGCTTCCAGGTTGCTGGGGTTGATCTGCATGGCGGTGACAATCGCCCGCCGCATTCGCCGGTAGAGCTTGTCTACCTCGTTATCCATGTCGCACACGTCGTACGCCAGTTCGAGGTTGTGTTGCGTGAACGAGTCGAGCCCGCCTCGGATCATCCCGCAGACCTTTTGCTTCATCAGGGGCACGTCCACCAGATTGACCACACTGGGGTAGTCCTTCAGCTTGATTGCTGCTTTCGCGATGTCCACCGAATGGTCGCCGATGCGCTCCAGGTCGGTGATGGTTTTCAGTACCGTGCCGATCAGGCGCAGGTCTCGCGCCATAGGCTGTTGCAGAGCTAGCAGGCGCAAACAGTGCATCTCGATGTTCACGTCCATCTCGTCCACTTCATCATCGCGACGCACGATGTCCTTTGCCAGGTCTTCATCGCGCTGACACAGAGACTGCACAGCATGATCCAGCATCTGCTCCACGTAGCTGCCCATCGCCAGCAGCTCGTTTTGGAGCAGCTGAAGTTCCTCGTCAAAAGCATGGCGTACGACGGTCATCGCTGACTCGGTCTCCTTCCTGCACTGTATCAGTGGTATCATTATACATTATTCCATACAGTTGCAGGAGGCGCCAAAGTTACGGGAAATTGAAAATTAACGCACGACGAAGATATGACGGTCCACCCACTCCTGCCCGAACATGTCAACGGTTCGCACGGTGAGCACGTGACTGCCCCGCGGCAGCTTCGCTGGCAGATTTGCCGCCCACAGGTGTGGCGAGTTCATCAGTCCGGGCAGTCTCCTGCCGGGCAGGGTGTACTGCTCCTCCAGCTTCTTCATTTCGGCATAGGCAGGGTCAGGTTCCTGTACGCGCGTCATCGGTATCCAATCTCCCTCGTCGCCGAGGCGCATCTCCACACGCGACTTCTCCGAACCGAAGAACACATTCACCAGCACGCGAGTTTGCGGCACGTCACCAATAGAGATGATGTCGGGCATGTAGATGTTCATCTGGTATTCGGGTGGTCGGCGCGTGGCTTTGTACCCGATGGAGTAGCGGTTGCCGCGGAACTCCACAATCAGGTACCCGTTGGGGGCGCCGTCGCGCATGGTCGTGTGCGGAATGCCAACCGGGTCGGGCACGCCAGTCCACCAGCTGCCGCAGGCGGTCACCGCGTTCACATGATGATGAGGCTCATCGCGCAGCCAACCGTCTTCCTTCCTGAAGAATAGATGCTGCTGGATATGCGTATGCGCCGAGAACGAGAGCGTGTGTGGGAATGGAGCGAGCGCTTCGAACAAAGCACGGCGTTCGCCATCGGGCAGCTGATTGAGCGGAATATGCATCATCAGCACCACAAGGTTACTTCGTGGCACATGGCGCAGGTAGTTGCGCACGAACTCCACCTGCGATTCACCGAGCCCGGCGGTGTAACCGTCACCCTTCCACAGGATGTTCTCCAGCACGATGAAGCTCACTCTGCCGTACTCGAAGGCATAGTAAGGCGCTCCGTAAACGCGCTCAACCGTCTCGTCTGAATAGCGATCCTCCTGAGTATCGAAGTTCAGATCGTGATTGCCGATAACCGGATACCAGGGCACCCCGATTCGCCCCAGCACACGGTTGAGCGGGTCGAAAACGGTTAAGTCGTCGAACACGATGTCGCCCAGCACGGTGGCAAAGGTGATGCCCTTCAGGGTGGACAGCTCTCGCACCACATCCCGCGCGATGTAACCGACCTCTTTCAGGTCTCGCGGCTGGGTATCACCCATGAAAATCGTCGTGAACCGGTCGGACTCTTTGCTGGGTACGAGAGCGAAATCCACCGATACCGGCAGGGGTCCGGTCGGAGGCACGCCCGCGAAGCGCAGTTTTGGCGAGCCGTTCGGTTTGTGTACGTAGGAATGCTGGGGCAGATTGTGTTCGTTCAGGGGAACCTGCCATCCGCGCGGTTTGATGACAAAGATAACCGTGTCGTCAGTGACATTCAGGCGGTATCGTCCCTGCTTGTCGGTGCGCAACACGTCGCGCCCGTTGGAGACCAGCACGTTGGGAATGCCACGTTCCCCCGCGTCGCGCGAACCGTTCCGGTTCTGGTCGTGGAACACCACGCCGGTCGCAACCTGCTGTGCCTGCGCTGCTATCAGGCACACGAACCAGCTGAACGCAATTGCATACAGAACCACTCGTCGTCCCATGGGATTGAGCCTCCTGAATAGTCTTAGCCGAAGCGCCCGCGGATGTAGTCCTCCGTCTCACGGCGGTCGGGGTTGGTGAATATCTTGGCGGTCTCGCCGAATTCGTACAGCTCGCCTTTATAGAAGAAGCCGGTGTAATGGCTGACTCGCGCTGCCTGCTGCATGTTGTGCGTGACGATGACGATGGTGTATCGGCTTTTCAGCTCCTGCATCAGCTCCTCGATACGAAACGTCGCCGTCGGGTCCAGTGCAGATGCTGGCTCGTCCATCAACAACACCTCCGGCTCTACCGCCAGCACCCGAGCGATGCACAAGCGTTGCTGCTGTCCTCCCGACAGCGCCAGTGCCGACTGCCGAAGTTTGTCCTTCACCTCATCCCACAACGCCGCCTGCTTCAGACTGCGCTCGACAATCTGGTTCAGCCTGCTGCGTTTCCGGATGCCGTGGATGCGCGGACCATACGCCACATTGTCGTAAATGGACATAGGGAACGGGTTTGGACGCTGGAAGACCATTCCCACGCGCCTGCGCAGTGCCACCACATCCGTACGCACATCGTTGATATCTATCCCATCCAGCAGCACGGAACCTTCCACGCGCGCCCCCTCGATCAGGTCGTTCATGCGGTTCAGACAGCGCAGGAAGGTGGACTTACCGCACCCTGAGGGTCCGATCAGTGCGGTTATCTGGTTGGGCAAAATATCTAAAGTCACGTCCTTGATGGCATGAAAAGTGCCATAATAGACGTTCAGGTTGCGCGTGCTGATTTTGGGTTGCGGCGGCGCCGTCACTTCATCCCGCCGCGGAAACACCATCGTCGCCATGGATGCATCCTCCTGCATCAACACTTCAGGTTGGACAGTCAGGGAGGAATAACCTTCTCTCATACCTATCACCTCAGAGCACGAAACCGCTCGCGTGTGGAAAGACGCGCTACAACGTTCAGCACCAGCACGATTGTGATCAGTACCAGCGCTGCTGCCCACGCCTGTCGGTGCCAGTCCTGGTAGGGCGATTTGGCATACTCATATATTTGAGTGGGCAGGTTCGCCATGGGACGGTCGAGGTAGACGTTCCAGAAGCGGTTTCCCAGCGCTGTGAAGAGCAGAGGTGCTGCCTCCCCGAAAGCCCTCGCCAGCGCCAGCATCACCCCGGTCACGATACCGCCGCGCGCCGCTGGCAGCACCACGCTCCACATAGTACGGGCGTATGTGGCTCCCAACCCCAGTGACGCCTCGCGCAGGGCATTGGGCACTGCGCGCACCATCTCCTCGGTGGTGCGGGTGATCATCGGGATCATGATGAACGACAGCGCCACACCGCCAGCCAGCGCCGAAAACGACCGCATCGGTACCACCAGCAGCGCCCAAACCGATACGCCAATCACGATACTGGGTACGCCGTTCAATACGTCTGCGATGAACCGAACGAGGTGCGCATACCGGCTGTTGCCGAACTCAGCCAGATACACCCCCGCCCCCACGCCGATGGGCAGCGACAGAATGAGCGCCAGCCCGACCATATAGAAGCTGCCCACAATGGCGTTTGCCATGCCGCCGCCCGGCTCGCCCGGGGGCTTGGGCAGGCTGCTCAGAAACTCCAGGTTCACGGAGCGAATGCCGTTGGCGACAAGATAGGCAAGGATGATGAACACCGGCGCCATCACCACCACGGCGCACACACCGGACAACCCCAGCGACACTGCATTCAGCACGCGACGCCAGCGCTCATGCAGGGGCGATAGCCGCATCAGTGACGCACCTCCCCCCGCGTAACGCGCCACACCAGGAACCGTGCCAGCGCGTTAATGAGAAGGGTGATGATGAATAGCAAAAGCCCCAATTCGGTGAGGGCAGACAGATACAGCGGCGAGGTTGCCTCAGTAAACTCGTTCGCAATGACGCTCGCCATGGTGTACCCCGGCTGCAATAGCGACATGGTAATATCCGGACGGTTTCCGATGACCATTGTCACCGCCATTGTCTCGCCCACTGCGCGCCCGTATCCCAGAATAATCCCGCCGAGGATGCCCACCCGGGCGTAGCGCAATACCACCCTGCGAATAGTCTCCCAGCGAGTAGCGCCCAGCCCATACGAGGCTTCACGCTGCGACTGCGGCACCGCCAAAATCACCTCCCGCGAGACGGCAGTGATGTAGGGGATAATCATCACGGCGAGGATGAGGATTGCCGACATCATGCTCACACCGAAGGCAGGACCTTCAAACAGGGGAATCTGTCCGAACCGCCGCGCTATCGGCACCTGAACGTGCTCACGCAGCCATGGCACCATCACGAAGACTCCCCACAGCCCGTACACCACCGATGGAATGGCTGCCAGCAACTCCACCACGAAGGAAACCGGTTGCCTCAGCCAGCGCGGCGCTACCTCCGCGATGAAAATGGCAGTACCAAGACTGAGAGGCACGGCGAGGAGCAGCGCAGCAATCGAGGTGACGAGCGTTCCCCAGATAAAGGGTAGCGCGCCGTAACGCTCTCGTACCGGGTCCCACTCCTGAGATATCCAGAACCGCCACCCGAAGGTGCGAATGCTCAAGGTAGACGATTGCCACAGCTCGTAGCCGAAGAACAGCACCAGAAACCCCAGCACGGAGGCGCACACCACAGCGGTTACCCGAAACAGACGGTCTGACCAGAACGTGGCTGCCCCGCGGCGTGCGCGCCTCTCCGGTGCTGTAGCCGCTTCCGTGGCTGGCTCGTTCATCGCCGTTACGGTACCTCAGCAAGCTTTGCCAGCGACATCTGGACAGCTTCGTCGGCGAGCGGTACGTAGTCCAGCTCACCAGCCATCTTCTGTCCTTCCTTCAGTACCCACTCGAAGAACTTCTTGACTTCTGCGCCTTTGGCGGCATCCTTCGGCTGTTTGTCCACCAGCACGTACACGAAGCCGGTGATGGGATAGCTGTTGCCGCCGGGCATGTTCACCACACTGCTTCGGATATCCGTCTTGAGCCGCTCCACCGCCACGCGGGTGGCTTCCGCACCGGTCTCCTGGCTGGGCAGGACGAATGTACCCGCCGTGTTCTGAATGGCTGCAAAGGTCAGGTTGTTCTGCCGCGCGTAGTTCAGTTCCACATAGCCAACGGCGCCGGGCAGCTGCTTCACCTGTCCAGTGACGCCCTCGTTACCTTTACCCCCAACGCCCACGGGCCAGCTGACCGACTTGCCACGCCCCACCTTCTGCTTCCACTCCTCGCTGACCGTGCTGAGATAGTCGGTCAGGATATAGGTGGTTCCGCTCCCATCCGAGCGGTGCACCACCACGATGTCCATGTTCGGGAGATTCACGCCCGGGTTCAGCAGAGAGAGGCGTGGGTCGTTCCACTTCTTAATCTTGCCCAGAAAGATATCCACCAGCACTGCCGGGGTCAGTTTCAGGTTCTCGGTAAAACCGGGCAGATTGTACACTATCGCCACCGTACCCGCTACGACGGGGAACTGAACGAACGAGCGGGTAAAACTCTTCTCTTCCTCTTCGGAAACCGTGACGTCGGTCGCGCCGAAGTCGATGGTGCCTTCTTTGAACTGCTGAATACCACCACCGCTACCGATACTCTGGTAATTCACCTGCACGCCGGCAAGCTTCTCGTACTCGGACGACCAGCGAGACATAATCGGGTTCACAAACGTGGATCCGGCTCCCGTGATTTGTATCTTTGTCGGGGCGCCGGTTGTGGTTGTTGACTCCTTCTTCGGAGCGCACCCTGCGATGACTAGCGAGCTGGCAAGAACCAGCACACTCCAGAAAGTCGCGCCTTTGCGAAGCATCGTAATCACTCCTCCATCCAGCAATAGACGTCGAATCCCCACCGCTGGTATCATATCGCGCAATTGTTAAGGTACTTTTAAGCCGGTCGCTGTCCAGCATACCCCACTCCACGCGGGTATTTCGGGGCTTTGGCAGGCACCCGGTAACCGTGACGTCGGTGCTCCCGTTGCTTGCCCGTTGCGCGAAGTGGTATACTGAGAACGTCGATTGTCAGCAAGCCAACTATTCCGAACGATGGAGGCGGGGTGTTATGGCACTGGTGCATAAGAATCGTATCAAACTGACACTGGAGGGTGCAAAGTTCATCGTTCACGCGTGCGAGGAGAAATCGCGCGAACTGGGACAGGACATGGACATCGCCGTAGTGGACGACGGCGGGAACCTGATAGCCTTCTGCCGGATGGACAACGCGCGCATCACCAGCATCGACATCGCCATCAACAAGGCGTTCACCGCAGCCGGCACGCGACGCGGCACGCACGAATATGCCACCATCGCTTCGCCACAGGGCGGTCCTGCCTACGGCATTCATGTCAGCAATCAGGGGCGTTTTATGATTTTCGGTGGAGGGCTGCCCATTATAGTCAACGGGCAGGTCATCGGCGCGGTAGGCGTCAGCTCAGGCACTATCGAACAGGACCGTATTGTGGCGCAGGCAGGGGTAGACGCTTTCCTCGAGGCGGTTGCAGCAGAAGAGGAAGCGCAGAAACAGGATTAGGGAACAGGCAGGCGCGCCCGGAAGTAGTCGATGGTGCGCCTCAGCCCCTCCTCCAGCGTCACCTGCGGCTGCCAGCCCAGCAGCTGCCTCGCGCGGGTAATGTCCGGCTTGCGTCGGCGCGGCTCGTCCGGTGAAAACAGCGGGCGGAAGACAATCTCGCTGGCGCTACCCGACAGTTCCTTCACCAGAGACGCCACGTCCAGAACCGTTCGCTCGTCCGGGTTGCCGATGTTCACCGGTTCGTGATAGTTGGGCAGCTGGGACAACCTCCAGATGCCCTCGATCAGGTCGGACACATAGCAGAAGCTGCGCGTCTGTTGCCCGTCCCCATACACCGTGATCGGCTCGCCGCGCAACGCCTGCCCAATGAAGTTCGGGATCATTCTGCCGTCGTCGAGGCGCATCCGTTCACCAAACGTGTTGAAGATACGCACAATGCGCGTGTCCAGCCCATGATGACGGTGGTATGCCATGGTAATTGCTTCGGCAAAGCGCTTGCCTTCGTCGTATGCGCCACGAACGCCTACGGGGTTCACGTTACCCGAATACTCTTCCGGCTGGGGGTGAACCAGCGGATCGCCGTATACCTCCGAGGTGGACGCCAGCACGTAGCGCGCCCCCTTCGCCTTCGCCAGCCCTAGGGTTTTGTGAGTTCCCAGCGAGTTCACCTTCAGTATCTGGATGGGTCTGTTGGCGAAGTCCACAGGGCTGGCAGGTGAGGCAAAGTGAAAGATGATGTCTACCGGTCCATCGATGTACAGGTACTCGGTGACATCCTGTTTGATGAAGCGAAAACGCTCGTTTCCTGCGAGGTGCACAATGTTCTCCACCGTGCCTGTAATGAGGTTGTCCAGCGCAATAACCTCGTAGCCCTCCGCCAGCAGGCGATCTACCAGATGCGACCCCAAAAAGCCCGCTCCACCTGTCACTATTGCGCGCGGCATGGTTCCCCCTTCAGCTATTGTGGCTCGAACACGGTAACATCTTTCTCTTTGTTTGCGGGCGTTACCTTCAGAGCACGCAGTTTGCCGCCGCGCAGTTCGCCCTCTACCACTGTCTTGCCAGGCGCGTGCAGTCGGAACGAAACATCCCAGTCACGGGGCCATGCAGGAAAGAGCAGGATGCGGTCGCCACTGGTCTGCATCAGCATTGCCTGCAGGGCGATCATCCCCCCACAGCCGTGGTCCTGATCGGGTATCCAGTCGTAGTTCGGTCCCCAGAAGGCAGGGAAACGGCTGCCTGCGTGTTTGGTGGCGAAGCGCTGAGATACCATCGCTTTCGCCTCATCGATTAAGCCCAGCAGAGCCGCCCAGATGGGGTCCTGACGCCAGCCTTCGTTGCCCTTGTAGACTCTGCGTGCGTACGTTCGACGCGCCATGTCCAGGTCGGGCTTCTCCACGCCGTACAACCGGTAAGGGAACACCGCATACAGCTCGGGGTTTTCCGAATTGATGGGGTCCGCGAGGATCTCCCGCGCAGGCACAAAGTAGGTCGCGTTGCCTTCCGTTTTCATCGGCAAAGGTGGAAGCTGTCCCAGCAGCCGCCGCCACTGGTTGCGCCGGTCTGCCCCCTCCGCTCCCAGCGGCAATCGCAACAGCCCATCCAGCACCCACTGCAGTCCCGCGATGTCGGGCAGGGGATTGATGGTGCTCGGATACGTCTCCAGAGCCTGCGAGGGTTTGAACAGGAGCTTGCCGTTTTCGTCACGCGGAAAGTGTCGGTCGTAAAAGGTGACGAAGGCATCGGCAAAAGGCAGAAGAGTCTCATTCAGGAACCGCTTGTCGCCGGTGTGGAGGAAATAGTCCAGAGCCAGCGCCAGCAGTTCCAGGTTGCAGGAGTAATAGTAACGGATGTAGGGGTTGTCGATGTGAGAGACCGGTTTGTTCTCGCGGTTACAGCCGTAGTTGACGTTGGCGTAGGTGCCCCACGAGGTGATGGTCTCGGGGAAATAAGCCCCTTCATGCCCAAAATATGTCTTTGTCCTCTCCCGAGCCAGAGGAAGCGCTTTGCGATACATCTCGAACAGGGGGCGCATCATATCGAAATCGCCTGCAGGTAACATCGTCCAGTAAAGCAATCGGGTGTTCTGGAGCCAGTACTCTCCGCCCCATCGGCGGTAATCGGCATCGAACTGTTCATCCGGCTCACGCGAGTCGACGGTGAATATAGAACCATTGAACTTGATGGGATACGCCCCACGCCCCGCGCAGGCATTGACGAATCTCTGCAGCGTGTAGCCCTGAGTTACCACCTCTGCCTCTGGGCTTCCGGTCACCACGATCCAGCTGCGTCGCCAGAAGCTCTGCCACCAGCGCTGATGGGCAGCGCGCGCCTGCGTGCGCGCCATAGACTCCACCTTTTTTGCCTGAGCCTGCAGCTGGTGAAGCCATTCTTCCACGGTCGGCGTTTGCGCCGTCAGCACATGCACCGCCACAGAAAACCGCTTTCCCGGCGAGGTGCTGCGTAAGGTGTGCCGGTCCGTTCGCGTCAGCCCTTTGCCACGTATCATCCCGCCGAAAGTGCGGTGCAGCAGGGGATCCGGAAGCTTTCCAATCAGGCTCTGCAGTCCCTGGTGACGCAGGGTCAGTTCGTAGATCGAGGTGGAATTGCGATGATACCAGATAAGCGCATCTTTCGGTGTTTCCAGTACCGTATCGGCATGTTCGATCACAGGGAATGGCGATTCCATCATGCCGTATGCGCTGAATAGCTCGCGTCCTTCCAGCCTTCGGTCTCTGGTGCGCCACACCTCCAGCTGGGCCTGCACATGCACTGGCTCTGGGCTCTCCACATCCACCCAGACCACGGGACGGTTCGCATCCACCCACACCCGCAGAAGCGCAGGCTTGCGGGGATCGCCAGCCTGCACCACGATCTCGCCGCTTAACAGGCGCAGTTCCTGCCGGCAAAAGCCTCCCCAGCTGAACAGAGAAGGCTGCACTGACACCCGTATCCTGCCCAGTTTCAGCAGACGGTTGTTCTCGCTCCAGGCGTCGGTTTTGCTCAGATAGAAGACGAGGTCGCCGTTCGGCTCAACCCAGAGGTTCACCCCTACATCCCCGTTGCCCAGCGGCATCGATCCCGAGCTGTCCGCTGAGGGGCTATCCCAAACCACATGACAGCGTTGCAGAGCCGCGAACACGTCACCGGAATCTTGTGGCATGTTACCTCCGACTGCCCGCAGAATAGATAGGGGCACTAGCAGTACGGCTTTGAGTATACCCCATCTGGGAGCGTACACGGCTGATGCCCTCCTCATAGGGTCGCCATCGGAAAACAGAAGCTGGGCAGCCGAAGGTTCCCGAGAACGGCGCAGCCCCAATTACTCAGCCTTTCACCACTCCGATGGGGCGCAGGCGAGCCACTTTGCGCGAGATGCCCACTCCTTCGCACACATCGACCACATTCGCCACGTCCTTGTAGGCGTAGGAGGCTTCCTCAGCCAGGGTGGCTTTGTTCTGTGCCCGTACGTAGATGCCTTTATCAGCCAATTCCTGAGCGATGTTGCGTCCCTGCGCCTCGCGCATGGCGCCATGGCGGCTCATCATGCGACCTGCGCCGTGACAGGTGGAACCAAACGTCTCTCGCATCGCAGTGACGGTACCCACCAGAATGAACGAGTAGCGCCCCATGTCGCCGGGGATCAACACCGGCTGTCCCACCTCGCGGTAGCACTTAGGTACAGCAGGGTGTCCCGGACCGAACGCACGCGTGGCTCCTTTCCGATGCACGCACACCGTGCGCGGCTTGCCATCGATCACATGCTCCTCGATCTTGGCAATGTTGTGCGCTACGTCGTATATCTGGTGCATCCCGAGGTCGTGTGGCTTTGCCCCGAACACTTTGGCAAACGCCTGTCGCACCCAGTGAGCGATCGCCTGTCGGTTCGCCCAGGCGAAGTTCGCGGCACACGCCATCGCAGTCAGGTAGTCCTCACCCTCTTCGGAGGAGATAGGTGCACAGGCAAGCTGTCGGTCGGGCAGTTCGATGCCGTATTTCTTCTGCGCCCTCTGCATCACATCCAGATAGTCGTCACAGGTCTGGTGTCCGAACCCGCGCGAACCGGTGTGTATCATCACTGTAATCTGCCCAACCTGCGTGATGCCAAACACCTCGGCGACCTTGTGGTCGTAGATTTCGTCCACCACCTGCACTTCCAGGAAGTGGTTGCCGCCGCCCAGCGTACCGAGTTGCGTCTTACCCCGCTCGATGGCGCGGTTGGAGATGTTGGAGGGTTCCGGAGGCAACAGACCGGTCAGCGTGGTGCTTTGCTCGCTGCGCTCGATGTCTTCCTCCCAGCCGTAGCCGTGCTCAATCATCCACTGAGCGCCTTTGCGCATCACCTCGCGAAGCTCCTGTGGGTTCACTTTGATCAGCCCCTCACCTTTCAGTCCAGCTGGCACATCGCGGAAAATCTGGTCGACCAGCTCCTTGATTTTGGGCTGAACCTGCCCGACGGTGAGGTCGGTGCGTAACATGCGCACCCCACAGTTGATATCGAAACCCACGCCACCGGGCGAAACCACGCCCTCCTTGATGTCCATTGCCGCCACCCCTCCTATCGGGAAGCCGTATCCCCAGTGAATATCCGGCATGGCAATGGAGTACTGCTGAATGCCCGGCAGGGTGGCGACGTTGGCGACCTGCTCCGGCGACTGGTCCTGCACAATCTGCTCTATCAACCGCGCGCTGGCGTAGATGATGCCATCCACACGCATTCCCTTCTTGTAGTCTTTCGGAATGCGCCAGCGGTTGCTGTCGATGCGCTCCAGCTTGCCCTCCCATTTCTCGCTCATTGCTTTCACCTCCCCTCAGCACCGATATTGTACCAAAAACGAGGGACGGATGTCGTGCTTCCGTCCCTCTCTGGTGCTTTAGCACAGGCTGTGATTGAGCCTCAGCCCCATGCGGCTGAACTCACTCAGGGCAGAGGCTCTGGACTGGAACCCACCTCGGTGACAATCCACTCACTGCCAATGCGCTCCACCGTATAGCTGATGTAGGTGGTGCGCACCTGACCGTCCTCGTCCTGATACACATGTTGCCCGTAAAGCACGTACGCATCGTTGGTGCGCTTGCGGATCTCGTCGAAGGCGAAGCGCATGGTACGGGTGTTGCGCATGGCGTCCAGCGTCATTGTGAAGTAGTCCTCAGCAGGTACCGAGTAGGCGTACTTGCCGCGCAGGTACACCGCCACGAACATATCGAAGCGCAGATGACGCCGGATCAGATCAGGGCTGTTGTAGCGCCACGCACGCTGGATGTCGCCAATGGTAGCGTCCAGCCGGGTGGGCAGGCTTCGCTCCAGGTAGTAGCCCTCACGATAGACGAAGACCGGCACCTCCACGAATACCGGACGTTCCACCACGACGATTCGCTCGGTGGAGATGTAAGCGGGCATGGTGGTGTAGAACACGTACACCGATGGGCACACGCGATACGGCTCGTACGTGCGTACATAGAAACCGTAAGCCACCCCACGTGGATAGTGGCGACGATAGTTGTCGTTGATCGGCGGGAAGTATATGTTCGGCTGCCACTCGCCGGTACGCCGAGCCAGGTTGATCATGCCGTTAGCGGACGGACGCGGGCGGTTTCCAAAGGGTGTTTGCACCTCAGACGGGTAGACCCAGTATTCGCCCGGTCCTACCGACGGCTGATTACGCCCACTCGGCTGCGGGCGGTTACCGGATGTAGCTGGAGCAGGCGCAGGCTGACGGCTTGGCGCAGGCGCCGGGGCACGATCGCCCTTTTTGCGGAACAGGTCGTTGTTGTCTGTATTGTTGTTGCTGGGCGAGACTGAGGGTGTGTTGCGTCCATCGCTCTTGCTCGGCGAGGAGCGATCATCGGACTTGCTCTTACCGCTCTCGGTCTTCTTGAACAGCTTGCCGAGGTCGTCCGCAGAGGCAGGCATCGTCACTGCCATCGCAAGTACCACTGCGGCGATCAGCAAACTCCAGCGGGAGACAGAGGTTTTCATCACGGTGCCCTCCCTTCGTTCACATACACTATTTAGACTGTTCCACGAGGTGCAAGGTTACGATAGCTCTTATTTGTCTGGGGATTCGATGTAACCGTAATAGCGCCCCATCCAGTAGGGCAACAGCCAGAATACCCCATCGCTTTCGGTGTGTCCGCCGTCCCCCTGTACAGCCGTCCAGGGGTTATCATCCCAGCGCATCACACCGCGCTCGCTCGGTGGAGGCAGTCGGTCGGTCTGCCAGCGGTCAATCTCCGGGTAGCGAACCAGCTTCAGGTCTTCCCGGCGGGTGTTGTCCACCGTCCACCTTACGAGGTCCAGCGGCGCATCCCGAAGGAACATCAGCGAGTCGTGCCTCTCGGGTGCAGTACCGGTTAGCGATGCGTAGAGGTAATGGAACCAGGGGTTCTGGTCACGCCTCACCCCTTCGTACCATGTGTCCAGCGCCTGCCGATAGAGGCGCTTCAAATCGGGGTCGGTCTCGTAAAGCAACAGAGCCGGAAAGGCAAGTGCCAGCAGCTCGTCGTCGATATGCGTTCGCCATGCCGAATTGAAGGTCTTTGCCCGTTTAACGTTCTCGCGGTAGCCGTGTTCATCCAGCAAATTGCGGTACTCGCGCTGGTACTTCTCCTCGCCGGTGATATGGTAGGTCGCTTTGAGGAAAGAGAGTATCTCCACCGAGTTGATGCCGCGCTCGGGCGCCCAGTCAGGATCGCCATTGAGCTTCTCCGGCGACCACACCGCCCAGCGAGTGTGTGCGCCATCGATATCCTTCAACACATACCCGCAGTCGATAATGTAGTCCATCACACGGCGCACATGCTCCCGCACCGCTTGCTTATCGGCTTCGTCGGCGGCGAGGTCGTAGAAATGCAGGTAGCCGTAGAAGTGCCCGGTAATCTCATCGCTGCTGGTATCGCCCTTCCACAACCACTTACCGTCGGCGCTGAGACGCCATCGCTCGTGCACTCGCTTGTGACGTGGGTCAGCCACCCGTTCGTCTGCCCATTCCGCATCAGTATATGTGCGGTTGGGGTCGTTCAAGGGCTTCCAATCTGACGGGATGACCGTTCGCGCCACGAAGCCGCTGGTGCCGGTGACTGTTTGGAGGAAACGTGACGCCCCAAAAGCTCTGCGCGCATTCGCCTGTGCAGATGGGTCTTTCGTCGCCGCGAAGCGGAAGCTCTCCATCGCCAGATACATTCCTGTGTATTCGCCATCGTTGTCGTCATCACGCGGTCTCCATGTGTTCACATCGCCCGGCGTCTCCAGCAGGCATTTCTCCACCAGTCCGGGCTCACGGACGTGCCTCGCCATGCAGATACTCAGGTAGTGTTGCGCCTTTTCAGCGAGGGTGATTGACCGGCGCCGGACGGCGGAGACACCCCCCGCTGTGGCTATCCACGCCGTGCCATCCGCATCGAACGCCACATCGCGTACATCATCGCTGGGTAGCCACCGCAGGCTGTGACGCAGTGACCAGCTCTTGCCGTCTGTGCGCACCACCCCCTTTGGCGTGCCGATCCACATCCTGTCGTCCGGGGCAGGGCGCACACACTGCACCTCCACGCTGGGCAAGCCATCGGCAGTGGTGAAATGCCCAACACGCTTGCCCTCGCGGTGTATGGTGATACCGCCCAGACCGCCTATCCAGAGTGCTCCATCGCTGGCGTACGCCAGCCCACGCACCGATGCACTCAGCAAATAGTCCTCATCGTTCCACCACGAGCTTCCGCTGGCAGTGTGGTGGAACAGTCCGACGTCGGTGCCAATCCATACCCCTCCCTGCCTGTCAGCGAGTACGGCACGCACACTTCGCGCCGAGGGCAGCTGCTGATGGGTCACTGTATCACCACGAATACGCCACATCCCATCGGGACCGAACGCCTGCAGCTCGTCTTCCACCTCACAGAGCGCGGAGACCGGTTCGGAGATGCCCTGCACGCGGCGTATGCCGTCCTGTTCCGCACGGTACAGCCCGTTCCACGCGCCCATCCACACCATGCCCTCACGGTCGGTGTAAGCGCAGAAGCCCGGTCCTGCCTGTTCGGCGGACATCATGGCTTCCCAGCGGTTCTGTGAACGGCTCAGTCGGTAGATACCGGCGCGCGTCGCTGCCCACACGTTGCCCTGCCGGTCTACGGCGATACCGCGCACATCGTTGGCATCCTCCGAGCCGAGCGAGTAACGTTCTGCGGTTTCCTGAATGAACGGGGTGTCGCGCTCCCCCTCTGCAATTGCAAGAGAGGCAAAGAGTAGCAGAAACAGCACGAACAGAAGCGGGTGAAACCAACCAAACGTCGGATACTCCACGAACGCCCTCCTTCTCGGGTAAGTGAGATATGTTCACTGTATCACAAGTGCATCATGACTGGTTCATTCCTGAGAGGCTTCGGCGAGAGCAACACCCTCATACACCAGCGCGACCGGCAGTTCCACCGCCACGCTCTCCAGACGGACCACCCCATCTGCCCCAGCATACTCCCGAAGCAACCACTCGCCAC
>CAKZNX010000068.1 GCA_937132045.1 uncultured bacterium | reverse complement strand
CAGGGCAGTATTGTCGGCACACTGCTGGGGGCGTTCCTGATGGCGATTATCCGCAACGGCTGTAACCTGCTGAACGTAGAGGTGGAGTGGCAGCAGGTGCTCATCGGCGCCATGGTGATTGTGGCTGTCTTCTACGACAGATGGCAACGAGGGAGAAGATAGCCTCGTATGATATAATCCATACAGACGCTTGCAGGAGGAGAACTCCCATGAAACTCTTTCTGGACACCGCCAACATTGACGAGATTCGCACCGCATGGAGCTGGGGCGCTATCGAGGGAGTGACCACCAACCCTTCACTCGTAGCGAAGGAGGGACGCCCGTTCAAAGCGATTGTGCGCGAAATCTGCGAGATTGTAAACCCGGGCGACATCAGCGCAGAGGTAGTCAGCCTCGATGCCGCGGGGATGATTCGCGAGGCGCGCGAGGTATCCAGCTGGCATCCCAACATCGTCGTCAAAATCCCTATGACGAAAGAGGGCATGAAGGCGGTGAAGGCGCTGTCACAGGAAGGCATCCGCTGTAACGTGACACTGGTATTCAGCCTGTCACAGGCGTTTCTCGCGGCGAAGGCGGGCGCCTATTACATCAGCAATTTCGTGGGTCGTGTGGACGACATCAGTGGAGAGGGCATGAGCGCTGTGCGCGACACGGTGAGCATGATCAAAGAGTACGGCTTCCGCAGTCAGGTGCTGGTTGCCAGCCTACGGCATCCGATGCACGTGGTGGAGGCGCTGAGGGCAGGTGCGCACGCCTGTACTTTACCCTTCAAGGTGCTGGAGCAGCTGTACCAGCATCCGCTGACGGAGGTGGGCATCCAGCGGTTCCTTGCGGATTGGGAGAAGTCCGGGGCACGCATATTCGACTAGAGACGGGAGAAGGTCTCCGATGCGATATCCGTTCGAGTGGGTGGAGGGTTGTGTCACCGCACCAAAGGGCTTTCGCGCGGCTGGCGTGCGCTGTGGGGTGAAGTCACAGGGCAGAGACCTCGCAGTCATCGTATCCGAAGTGCCCGCTGTGGCGGCAGGCATGTTCACCACCAACAGGGCGGCGGCGCCCTGTGTGCGTCATTCGCGCCATGTGGTGGAGGCAGGCACCGCACGCGCTATCGTGGCGAACAGCGGTAACGCCAACGCTGCCACCGGTGAGGAAGGGTTCATCGACAACGTCCGTATGGCACAGAAGGTGGCACAGCTGCTGGAATGCCCGCCTGCGCAGGTGGTGACCGCCAGCACGGGAGTTATCGGGCATCGGCTTCCACTGGAGAAGATCGAAGCGGGCATCGTGCAGGCGCTGAATGAGCTGTCGCCGCAGGGTGGTCACAACGCCGCGGAAGCCATCATGACCACGGACACCGTACCGAAGACGGCGGCGCTGGCTCTGCAACTACCCGAGGGTGAAGTGCGCATTGGCGGAATCGCCAAGGGCGCGGGCATGATCGCGCCCAACGTGGCTACCATGCTCTGTTTTCTCACTACGGACGCTCAGATATCCTCCCCTGCCCTGCAACAGGTGCTGAAAGACGCCGTAGAGCGCTCATTCCATTGCTTGACCATCGACGGCGATACCAGCACCAACGACATGGTGGTGGTGCTCGCTAATGGTCAGTCGGGGGTAGACATGAGCCGCTATCTGGACGATTTCGAGCTGGCACTGGAAACCCTGTGCAAGAGGCTGGCACAACAGATCGCCCGCGACGGGGAAGGCGCCACCAAACTGGTGGAGATTGAGGTTCGAGGAGCGCGTACCTTTACCGAAGCACGCAAAGCGGGCAAGACAGTGGCAGAATCTCCACTGGTGAAGACCGCTCTCTTCGGCAACGATCCCAACTGGGGGCGCATTCTGGCGGCGCTGGGGCGCAGTGGCGTGGAGATGGATGCGGATCGCGTCCAAATTGCCCTGCAGGGCACGCTGGTCTATACCGACGGCAGACCCACCGAATTCGACGCACGCGCCCTGCACAAGCAGCTGAAGGCGGACACCGTCCGCATTGTCATCGACCTTCAGCATGGCACGGAACACGCTACGGTCTGGACATGCGACTTCAGCTACGATTACGTCCGCATTAACGCCGAGTACCACACCTGACGCCGGTTCACGGCGAGTAGTAACGCCATGAGCATTTCAGGTCGATACTCTTGCCCGGCGCCAGCGCAACCTTCCAGACAATCTGGCTGAGCGGGTTCAGGGTGTCGCCGGGGTATATCCACGATTCTCGGGGCACACCGCGACGTGACGCGCCCAGTTTGGTGACCTCCACCTCGGGCGAGGTGTTCTGCACTTCACCCACCACCAGACGAGTCACCTCTAAGTCCACCGCCTTATCCGAGTAATTGATCAGCGTCAGCGTGCCCTCCACCTCTATCAGCGCGTAGTCCATCCCGCTTCTGGTCAGCGCCTTCTCGGTGCGCTTCAACTCTCTATCGGTCTGCTTCACGGGTATGTTGACGGCGGTAGCAATGGGGATGTCCACGGTACTTCTGCGTGGGGTGTAGGTCATAGTGTCCTGCGCCAGCACGCTGTCGCCGCTGAAAAGCAGGAGGGGCGCCGTGGTAAACGGATGTTCGGTAGTGTTCACCAACCGCACCTTGTGGATAACTCTCGGTCCGGTAACCACAGACTGGATTTCTCCCAGACGCGGTTCCGGCGCGGGCACCGGGCGAGGTACGTCCCCCGAAGGCGGAACATGCAGGGTGTATATGTCGCTGTATTTCAGCGCGTACTCGGATACTGGAAGCGTCATCCGCTCGCCCTTGCGCAGGGATATCCCTTTCACGGTGAAAACGAACAGGTCTTCGCTGGAGCCTGCCTCCGCCACTTCCGGTCCCGTGTCGGCTGGCAGAGGTGGCGCAAGTGCCTCAAGTACCCTTTCCGCTGCCCCCGGAGCCTGCGACATGAGCGCATTGGAGAGTATCCTGTCCGTGCCAGCGCGGAAGTAAGGTGAGAGCTGCGCGAAGGTTTGTTGAAGCGAAATGGGATCGGGAGTCTCTTTGTAAGCGAAGGAGGGTACGCCGATGACAAGGTCCACGGTAGTGTTACGCAGGTCCGTAAGTTCGTTGATGAGCGAAGCCTGCAGATACATTTTGGCATTCCCTTTGCCGTCCAGAACAAGGCGGTATTGAGGGATCCAGCGTACACCCCTTTGTACATACATCATTCCCACCCGTGCCGTTTTCTGTGGCTGGCGGGTACCCCAGTTCAGATAGAGCGTCAGCAGGTTGCGGAACTCTGTTTCCGAAGTCATGGGATTATAGTCGCTCAGGAAGGTGATGTCTACCACACGGTTGAGAGGCATGGCTCGTGTCCCCTCATCGGTCTTCAACAGCAGAACCTGCCCCTTTTGCGGCAACCTGTCGCCCATGTTGGGAGGACTGGTCTCCTCCAGCTCTTGCGACGAGCGAGCCGGCATACCCACGATGACCCCGGTGAGCTTCGCGCCAGATGCCTCGGTGAGTACCATTCTGGCGCCCGGGTTCGCCTCGAGCATTTCCTGCAGGCTGAGTGCCGTACGCTTGAGGGTCACCCGACGTTGACCAGCCACTACAGCCTGCAGCTTCACCTGAGGGTCCGCCGAATACGCCCAGAAAGTGCCCAGTATCGGCGTCGGCAGGTAATCCAGCACCACGGCACCCCGATCGGTGGTGGGCATTTCGCCTTCATGAATGACGTACGCGTGACCATCCTTGAAAACCACCAGTTCCCTCACAGGTATCTGCACAGGCTGATTCTGAGCAAGCGCAGCTGTCAACAGAACACCGGTTGCGAAAACACAGGCGAACAGCCATGTTCTCATGGGATG
>CAKZNX010000067.1 GCA_937132045.1 uncultured bacterium | reverse complement strand
AGACGGGATTGCGGTTGCACGCGCAGAGTGAAGTAGAATACCGGCGCGGTGGAGGTCAGTGCGTCGTGCGGGTAAAACGGCGCCGCTATCTCCAGCATCAGCCGGACGCCCAGCTTCACAGAATGCGCGGTGTATCGCACACCGCACAGGTTCAGTTCCTGCTCCAGCGCGTCAAACGGCTCACCCAGTGTGGTGAAGGGCAGAGCGACAAGCTGTCCCTGCTCAGTCTGTATGCCGATGGTCAGGTCAAACGGCAGGTCTACCCATCGCCCGAGAGCGGAATGCAGGACATGTTTCTTGTAAGGGTCAAACACGAGTGTGAATCGCGAGCCCAGTCGGCTCACGGAAGTGCAGAATGGGTTCATGGCGCTTCCTCCTTCCTCAAGAGCTTTGCAGTAACCTCTGGAGTTGCTCGTTCCAGGCAGATTTCAGAATCGCAGGAGACTTTTCCAGCAGACCGGTGAGATATGATAGGAAATTATCTCTCGACTGCGTTCCAGCTGTAGCAAGATTAAAATAGAGCCACTCGGTGACTTTTACAAACGCAATCTCGTGTCCCTGCGTAAAAAGTGTATGCGCCAAACGTTCAGCGCCCGGGTGAGGCTGTTTACTGGTGAACGCAAACAGGTATTCCCTGAGACCGAGCGGCGAGATTTTGCTTTGAAAGACAGCCTCCACGCGCTTGTCGTCAACAAGGCGTTCGGTCACTTCGATTGCCAAACGTATTCGCTCACCTTCGTACACAGTCACATCACCGCCCACGCCCCGCGCACGATCGGAAACGTTTATCTCCTGATATTCCACTCTCCAGCCCAGGGAGTAAGTATCTGCCAGGCTCTTCAACAAAGCGACGACCACCAGTACAGGCATCCTTCCACCGCTTGGTCGGGATAATAGTCCGTCCAACAGGCGCCTGATTTGTTGCAAGCTGGCACGTTCGACACGAAGAACCTGCACCTGTGACTGCTCCCGCAGCTCGACGAACCGATAGAGCAGGTAACGCAGTAAATTGACCAGCTTATCGCCGTCAGCGCTCTTCAACGCATCGTGATACTGCAAAAACGCATCGTAGCCTTGTTTATCCTTGAGACCAGCGCGTGTCTCCCGTACAAAGCGAACCTTCCGTCGAAACACCGCGAGGTACGGTCCACGAGTGCATTCAATGTCGTGCGCTATCAGGAAAGGATTGACAACGTTTTCATCCAGCGTCCGTCCGTTGAAAGCCTTCTCGCCATGCTCCACGTATGGGAGGCTGATATCGATCTCGGGGTTGAGGCATCGAGCAATGGCACACCCCAAAAGTGCCTCGCGGTACGACTGTGTCTGCGACTTGAACACGGCATCGGCAGATACCTGCACCGACTGTTCGATCGCTGGAGGTTGGCGTTTCAGATATGCTTGCTCTGCCCAGCTGAAATGCTGCTCGAGTGTTTCCCGGGCTTTTGTATAGTCGATATCAATCGCCACGATCCACTCTCCAAGGGCTAGCCTGCGATGGGATAGTTTACCCAAAGAGCCTCCTGTCGAGGTTGCTTCACCGAGTGGCAGTTCTTTTCAGGAGCCACAATGCATCGCCAGTCGCTGTACAGCTCATCCATTAAAGCGCAACGGTATCCTGATATAGCCACACGCCCCTTGCACTCGTGCAGTGTCCTAGCAAGTTCCCGATGTGCCTCTTCGTCCATCTCGTAACCGTAGGCACGGCGGTCGCGTCGGGCTTCAGGCGGGTATGGAGGGTCGCAGTAAAACAGCGTGTCCGGCGAGTCGTATAATCGGACAACCTCAATCGCTGGTCGGTTCTCTATCTGAACGCGTAGCAGCCGTGTTGCAATCTCCTCCAGCACGTCGATGCCTCCCAACCAGCGCGATACGGCACCAGACATGCCTCTCCTCGACGTGCTCTTACAATTCGCCCAGCGTCCCAAGGTCGCCGTTTGAGCCAAACCCGTTCGCGCCTGCCGAGCGCGAACATAGAACCGCCGAGCTCGCTCGAGGTCGGATATATCTTCCTCAGGAGGAGAGACCGCCAGGTCGAATTCCTCGCGAGAAAACGGCGTCAATGCGATGGCTTTGATCAGTTGCTCGGTCTGGTCTCTAAGAACCCGGAAGAAGTTGGTCACCTCACCGTCGATATCATTGTAGGTCTCGACAGGCGCAGGTTCCCGGTTCAAGAGCACCGCTGCGGAGCCACCAAAAGGTTCGCAGTAGTGATAAGCGGGCGGCAAAAGGGGCAGCAGCCAGTCGAGGTGCGAGTACTTGCCACCGTACCAGCCAAAAGCAATTATGCGACGAGACCTCGAACGCCCATTGCGTGTCACGACAGGCGCCGGCTTTCTGCCTTTAGAAGGTGGGGAAACGAGAAAGTACTGCTCTTCTTCCGCAAAGTCAAAAGTTCCCATACTTGTCACCCCTCGGGCGAGTTCCAAACGTTATTGTACCTCATGCACTGACACCTTATGCGTCGGGATACCTCATTCGGCGGTACTCCCGCGCGAAGGCAACGCCGTCGTAGGCGACAGCTTCCGAGACCTCA
>CAKZNX010000066.1 GCA_937132045.1 uncultured bacterium | reverse complement strand
TCTTCTCTGTCTTTGGGTCTCGGAGTTTGGCAGCGTTGCGGGTGATGCAAACGGGGACCAAGCGGGACTGAATCTTCAATAGCCCCTACCCGTTCGCGCCAGCCATTGTCCGCAACCGCTCCAGCACACGCTCCAGCTTCTGCAGGAACAGAGCGATATCTTGCAGTGAGACACTGAGGCTGGGGCGCAGACGCACGGTATCCGTACCCGCACCGAGCAGAAGCAGGTCCTCCTCCTGCAGGGCGATCTCCAGCAGGCTCTTGCGCAGTTCAGGACGACGCAGGCTGAAGCCCTGATACAGTCCCATGCCGCGCACGTTGGTGATCAGATCCGTGTAGTTCCGTGCCAGCGCGTTCAGCCCATCCACCAGCGCCTTCGCTTTCTCAGGAACCTGCTCGATGAGGCGCTCCTCGCGCACGATCCTCATCTCCTGCAGGAAACGCACCATATCCGCCAGCGATCCGCCCCACGTGGAGTCCAGCACACCCCGGTCTTCCATCGGATAGAGCATGTACACCGCACCGTTGCCCAGCTTCTTGGCGGTTGCCACTGCTTGCGGGGGATAAGGCAGGTGGAACTGATCGCACGCGAAGAAGGTGCCCGTCTGCCCGCCCGCGGTTTGCACCTCGTCGAAGCCGAGATACACCTCGTAGCGGTGCGCCAGCTGGCTCAAGCCCTGAAAGAACTCGGACAGAGCCACCCGGTGCCCGCCTGCGCCCTGCAGAGGCTCGACGATGATACCCACCACCTCGCCTTCGTAGCGCTGCAGGAAATCCTCTACAATCTCCAGACTGCGCTGCATACGGGCGCGGTTTTCGGACTCGGGCAAGGAGGTGTCTACCGCGGGGAAAGGCACCTGAATATTGCCGGGTATGAAGCCGTGAAAGTCTTTGGTGACCACCGGGTCGTGTGTGACCTGCGTGACGTTGAGCGCAAACACCGTGCGTCCGTGAAACGCCTGATCGAAGTAAATGAATCGGCGCGCGCTGGGTAGCCTCCCCTGCCTGAGCAGTTTGTGGTGGTGCAGGTTGATGAGATACTTCATCATGTTTTCCACCGCCTCCGCCCCCGAGTTCACCGCATACACCTCGAGGCGCGGGTTGCGCATACACTGAGGAGCCAGCTCGTAAATGAGGCGGTAGTATTCCAGGCATTCGGGCGTGAGGAAATCCGGGTTTGCCACCTTGTTGTTGGCGGCGCGGGCAAGGCGTTTCAGGTAGTCCGGCTCGTAAAGGCGCGGGTGATTATGCCCAATCAGCTTGGAGGCGTAGTAGCCTGCCCAGTCGAACACGCGCTGACCGTCTACGGTTGCCAGCCACATCCCTTCGCTCCTCTCGAGGTCGACCACGAACGGCTTCGGCTCGGCAATCACATAGCGCGACAGTTCGTCCAGCATCTGCTGGCTCAGCGCCCCTGGATAACGTGGCATGACGGCAACACCTCCCTCACAAATCACCCAGCTACTATCATATCGGATAGCCGTTCAGGAGGCAAACGGTGCCAACTAGCAGGAGGTTCCCCTTCGCCCTCCGAAAACATGCGCAATCCGACTGATTTCTGAGGTGCAAAGATGTGGCTCCTGTGGAGTGTGCTTCTGTTGATGGTGTTCTCACTCGCGTGCGCGTCGCAGAGCGCAGACGTGCCCGACGACTTCCCTCGCTTTCACGTGCCCGGTCAGGAGCGACAGATGGATGCCCTGCGGCGCTTGTACTGGCTCCACTACCCCGGTTCAGGACCGAAAGCCACCCTGTGGGACGAATGGCTATCCAGCGCCTCGCTGTGGCCCGCGGTGGAAACAAACAACTACGCCGAGGTTTTCCGTGCCCAGTGGAAAACGGTGCTGAGCGCGCGTATCGTCGACCCCGAAGGCTACGTTGCCACCCACCAGCACGCATCCATCGCTCATCCGCTGGGCTGGCCCTTCCCGTTCTGGAACCAGGGGCGGCGTGGCATGGGCTGGCACTTCTCCTTCAAGGATACCGTGGGTCCGGGATGGCGCCCCGACACGCTCAACACCCCCGAGGGCTGGCGCACGAACGGCGCGATGGATCGGGGAGTCAACGAAGACGGCTGGGTGCTGGAGCTGTCTGCCGAGCGGGCAAGCGTGGACACCCCTCCCTGCCGCATCGCCCCCTTCGAAGCGCCGTTCCTGCAGATACGCTGGAAGTCAGCAGGACTGGGCGCGGCACAACCGTACGTGGAGTGGACGACCAGCGAACATCCGCGCTTCGCGCCAGAGCGGCGCATGTACTTCCCCCCTTACGGAGGCGATGCCATGCACCACGAGTTCCTCGCGCTGTACCGCCATCCGCAGTGGAAGGGACAAATCAACCGACTGCGTATCGGCTTCGGCAACGCAAAGCCGGGGGGACAGGTGGTCATTCAGGCGTTCTTCACGCAATACGATACCCGCCACAACATCAACGCCCAGAACTTCGTGCGGGGATGCGCCACCGTCTTCTGGTGGACGCGAGACCTGCAGTTCCTGCGCGACAACCTGAACCGGATGCGCATCGCCATGCGCTATATGATGACCGAGCACCAGACGCTGACGCAGAAGGTGGTGTTCACTCCGTGGGTGGGGCACGATGGGCGCAGCGGTCTCCGTTACACCCCGGACGGTAAGAAAGAGATTATCACCGGGCAGGGCATCGGCAACAACTACTGGGACCTTCTGCCGTTCGGCTACAAAGACGTCTATGCTACCATCCACTACTATGACGCCCTGCAGAAGATGGCGCAAATCGAACGTGAAGTGCGCGAGCATCCCGAGTGGAACATGCCAGGCGGAGCACTGGTGCTGGAGCCCGACTTCCTGCTCGCCCACGCGGAAGAGGTGAAGCGCGAAGGCAATCGTGTGTTCTGGAACCCGGCTACGCGACGCTACGCGCCCATCGACATCGACGGCAAAATGCACGACTACGGATTGACCTTTCTGAACCTCGAGGCGGTGTACTACGGCTTCGCCACGCCCGAACGCGCCCGCGACATCCTGCGCTGGATTAGCGGCGAGAGGATTGTGCCCGGCGACACAGCACAGGGTAAAGATATCTACTTCTGGCGGTTTGCGCCACGCGCCACCACCAAACGCAACATCGAGTACTACTTCTGGGCATGGAGCATGCCCGAAACCATTCCCTTCGGCGACCAGGTGCAGGACGGCGGTGCGGTGCTGGGATTCTCTTATCACGACCTGATGGCTCGGCTGATGGTGCGCGGCGCCGATGATGCATGGAACCGCCTGCGGGAGATTATCGCCTGGTACGAAGAGGTAGAGGCGGCAGGCGGCTACCGGAAACACTACGACAGCTCGCGTCCGGGCAAACTGCAGGGCGGCGGCACAGCGGGCGGACTGGGGCTGGACCAGGAGTTCTTCGAGAGCGTGCTGGTGCCTCAGGTGATGCTGTACGGCTTTCTGGGCTTCCAGCCCGGGGCGGACGGCTTCCGGATACAGCCGAACCTGCCGTCGGGATGGAAAGAGCTGCGCATCGACCGCATCCGCTGGCGCGAGGTCACCATGCAGATTACCGCCACCCCGAGCTCCATCCGAATCGCAAAGTCAGGCGAAACCGACGAACCCGTTACCATTCGGCTACCCAAACGGGAGTGGAGGCTTACTGCTGTCCGCGCCGACGGCAGAGAGGTCGCCATTCAGCCCGAACGCACCGCACACGAAAGCGGGTTCGTGCTGGATTGGCGCGGCATACGCGAGGTGCGATTTGTGGCAGGGCAGGAAAAGCCGTCACCAACACGAATAGCCGACTAAAACCCGATACGCTGGATAAGGAGCGCCGCGATGAAACCGATTACCCTTTCGCTCGAGGAATACCGCGACAAGGTGTACGCCTGCTGGATGGGCAAGAACATCGGCGGCACACTGGGTGCGCCATACGAGGGACAGAAGACCCTGCACTCGCTGACCTTCTACGACCCGGTGCCCGACAAAGCCTCCGCCAACGACGACCTCGACTTCCAGCTGGTATGGCTAAAGATGCTGCGTGAGCGAGGCGTGCACATCACACTGAGCGACTTCGTCGACTACTGGAGCAAACATCTTGCCTCGTATCCGTGGAACGAGTACGGCTTCTGTATGCGCAATATCTCCCGTGGTCTGCGTCCGCCCGTCTCCGGCTGTTTCGAGAACTACTACATCGACGAAATGGGCTCGCCAATCCGCAGTGAGATATGGGCGTGTGTGGCGCCCGGCGACCCGCAGCTCGCCGCGTCGCTGGCGTGGATGGACTCCGCGATGGACCATGCCGGTGGCGAAGGCACCCACGGCGAGATGTTCTGGGCAGCGGTGGAAAGTGCCGCCTTCGTCATCTCCGACCCCCATACGCTCATCCGCATCGGACTGGCGATGATACCCGTGTGGTGCCGCATTTCGCGCGTCATCCGCGAGGCGGTATGGTGCTACGACAACGGACTGCCATGGCAGGAGGCACGAGAGCGCATCCTGTTCAACTTCGGGCACAACCAGCCCTGTCATGCGGTGCAGAATCACGGCTTCACCGTGCTGGGATGGCTGTACGGCAAAGACTACGGCGACAAACTGTGCACGGCAGTCAACTGCGGCTACGACACCGACTGCACCGGCGCCACACTCGGTTCCCTGCTGGGCATCCTGAACGGCACGGCGGGCATTCCGCAGGAGTGGATTAAACCCATCGGCGACGCCATTGTGTTGCACCCCTACACGCGCGGCATCGACGCGCCGAAGAGCATCGCCGAGCTGACCGAACGCACCGTTGAGGTCGGCAAAAGACTGCTCGAGGAGCGCTCCGACAACGCCCAGCTGGGTGACGCCACCCATCTACCGCCGAATCTGCTATCCCTTCTGTTCCGCAACGAACGCGCCCTGCTGGCACTCAGCCGGGACCCGCAATCCGCCATCACCAGCGTCAAAGGCTACGACCTGGCTCTGCACTACGGCGGAGAGCCGGTTCTGCGACCGGGCATCGAGAAGGTCATCGGCGTGTCGGTTCGCAAAGATGATGTGCCCATGCCAGCCAGCGTCACCATTCGGGTGCCATCAGGCTGGAAGGTTCAGCCGCTTGGCGAGAAGCTCTCTCAGCGTCGTTACCTGCTGAGCGCCGAGGAGGTGGCTGACCGAAACACGATAGAGGTCTGCGCCACACTGGACGGACAGATGCTAACAGCTGAGTTCGCCATGCTGGGTCCCGGCGAGGCGCAGGGCTACCCCGCAGGCGTCAATGTGTCCACCTGTCCGCGATGCCGTGCCCGGGTGGAGGCGTGTATCTGCTCCACGTAGAGTCGATGGCGACTGGCAGAAGGAACATCGGGCGAGTGGTTCACTCGCCCGTCTCTTTGCTGGACGGCTGGCGCCCATACACGGTGCTCATGTGCGCAATGGCATCCGCCAGACCGTCGCTGAGGTGCTCCCAGCGGCATCGCCACTGCCAGTTGCCCGACTCGCGCCCCGGCTGGTTCATCCGCGCCTCACTGCCCAACCCCAGCCAGTCCTGCAACGGGATGATTGCCATACGCGCTACCGAAGCCAGCGCCAGCCTGATCATCTCCCAGTGCACGCTGATGTCTGCCCGTCCGATGTAGCTGGTGACGCGCCCCTTCTCTTCATCGCTCAGGCTGGCAAACCAGCCGACCAATGTGTCGTTATCGTGTGTGCCGGTATATACCACCGTGTCGTGCTCGTAGTTGTAAGGCAGGTAAGGGTTGTCGGGATTGCCGTCGAAGGCGAACTGTAGAACCCTCATGCCGGGAAATCCCAAGCCCCGGCGCAAGCGCTCCACATCGGGTGTGATGGTGCCCAGGTCTTCCGCCACAACCGGCAGGTCACCTAAAGTGCGCTGGAGGGTCTGGAACAGCTCCCTGCCCGGTGCACGCACCCATTTACCTTTCACCGCGGTCGACTCTGAGGCGGGAACCTGCCAGTATGCCGCGAAGCCGCGGAAATGGTCTACTCGCACCATGTCCACCATCCGCAACACGCACCGGAAGCGCTCGCCCCACCATCGGTAACCCTCGCTCTTCATCACGTGCCAGCGGTAAACGGGGTTTCCCCATCGTTGACCGGTTGGGCTGAAGTAATCGGGTGGCACACCAGCCACGAAGAGCGGTTTGCCGTCGGCGTCCAGTTCAAACATCTCGGGGTGCGCCCACACATCCGCACTATCGTGCGCCACAAAAATCGGCATATCGCCCATGATGCGGATGCCTTGTTCGTTCGCATAGCGCTTCAGCTCCAGCCACTGAGACGCGAAGCAGTACTGCAGAAACAGATGGAACCGTACGTCTTCTGCCAGCTCCTTTCGCGCTCGCTGGAGGGCGTTTGGACGGCGGGCACGGATGTCAGGATCCCAGTCCGTCCATGCCCTGCCCCCGCAGGCATCCTTCAGCGCCATGAACAGCGCAAAGTCCTCCAGCCAGTAGGCATGTTCCCGCCTAAAAGCCTCCAGCGCCTCATGGCGACCGTGTCCCCTCCAGCGTTCACAGGCGCGCCTCAGCAATGCCATCTTGGCGGGGATGAGTGCACCGTAATCCACCCGATCATCGGGGAGATAGGGGTAGCCGGCGAAGTCGTCTGCGGTCAGCAGCCCCTCTTCGTGCAGCTGCCCCACGCTGATGAGCAACGGGTTGCCTGCAAAGGCGGAGAAGGAGGCGTAAGGCGAGTCCGCAAAACCGGTGGGAGCTAGCGGCAACACCTGCCACACAGACTGGCGGGCACGCATCAGCCAGTCCACGAAATGGTACGCCTCTCTGCCCAACTCGCCGATGCCATAGGGTCCGGGCAGGGAAGTGGGATGTAACAGGATACCGGCACACCGCCTCATGGGGTTCATATTTTGTATGTTCGCCGCAACCTGCTCAGCTCCTGCCTGCTGTGCTATAATGGGGGTGAGGTCAACGTTCGAAGACGATGACTACCCCCAAGCAGTGGCAATCGTATATCGAGACGCTTCGCCAGCGCGACCGCGCCGAGAAGGAACAGGTGCAGAGGCGCTATGAACACGCGTGGCAATTAGCTCGTCAGGCGGCGGAGGTGCTGAGGCGCGATTTTGGCGCCACGCGGGCGGTGGTGTTTGGCTCGCTGCTGCACCCGGATAGCTTCGGCAAGTACTCGGATGTGGACATCGCAGCGTGGGGCGTTCAGCCGGAGGACACACTTCGCGCGATGAACGCGGTGGCTAAGCTGGACGAGCAGATCGTGGTCAACCTGGTGGACGTGCACGCCTGCAAACCGGGCATCCGTCGAGTCATCGAGAGCGAGGGGGTGGACGTATGAGTCACGACGACTGCCGGGTGCTTGCCGCACGCAGTTGCGCCGAGCTGAAGGACATCGAACGGGTGGTCAGCCGAGCGGAACGAGCGATGCTCCTCCTGGGCCAGCATCCGGAACAAGACATCTACGTGGATGCAGCAGCTCACAACCTTCACGACTTCTACAGCGCGCTCGAGCGCTTTTTCCTCCAGATAGCGAAAGTGGTCGACCGCTCGATGCCACAGGAAGAGAGGTGGCACCGTGATCTGCTGGATCAGATGTGTTTAGCGGTGCATGGCGTTCGCCCTGCGGTTCTGAAGGAAGATGCTGCCCTGCGGCTGGAGGAGTATCCGTGTTTTCGTCACGTCGTGCGAAGCGTCGACTCGTTACGAACAGACCCGAAGCGTGTGACTGCGCTGGTCGACGCCATGCATCCCCTCGTCATGGAAGTTGCTGAACAGCTGAAGCATTTTGCGGAGATACTGGAGCACTGGAGCAGTGAGGCAGAGCGTCGCTGATTTCCATACACCCTATTGGGTGAGACATGCCGTCTTCTACCAGATTTTTCCCGACCGTTTCGCCAACGGCGACCCATCCAACGACCCCGCGAATGTTCAACCATGGGGTACGCCACCCACACCACACAACTTCATGGGCGGCGACCTGGAGGGCATCCGGCAGAAACTGGACTACCTGCAGCAGCTGGGAGTCACCGCCATCTACCTGAACCCGATTTTTCAGTCCACCTCCAACCATCGGTACAACACCTACGACTACTTCCGCATCGACCCGAAGCTGGGCGCTCTGGAGGACTTCGATCGCCTGCGGGACGATCTGCACGCTCGCGGGATGCGCTTCATCCTGGACGGAGTGTTCAACCATTGCGGGCGCGGATTCTACCCCTTCCATGACGTGATGGAAAACGGGGCGCACTCGCCATACGTGGGCTGGTTCCACATCAAACGCTTCCCCATCTACCCGTATGACGGGCGGAAGAAGGCGAATTACGAGAGCTGGTGGGGCATTCGCTCACTGCCGAAGTTCAACACCGACAACCCACAGGTGCGCCAGTTTCTGCTGAGCGTGGCGCGGCACTGGATCGAGCAGGGTGCTGACGGATGGAGGCTGGACGTGCCCAACGAGATCGACGACCCCACCTTCTGGCAGGCGTTCCGTGAGGTGGTGAAATCGGTGAACCCGGATGCTTATATAGTGGGTGAGATATGGAAAGACGCCAGGCGCTGGCTGAAGGGCGACCAGTTCGACGCGGTGATGAACTATCCCCTGCGCGACCTATGCGTGGACACCATCGCCAGAGGGGACAAAGACGCCGTAGATTTCGCGCAAGGGCTGACCCGTCTCTACCGCCGCTACCCGGAGGAAGCCACGCTCGCCCTGTTCAACCTGCTGGGCAGTCACGATACCGCCCGCTGGCTGACGGTTTGTGGAGGCGACGCCCGCCGCGCCATGCTGGGATACACTGTGCTATTCACCCTGCCCGGCGCGCCCTGTGTGTATTACGGGGACGAAATCGGCTTGGAGGGCGAAGCCGACCCGCACTGCCGCGCCTGCTTCGAGTGGGACCGTCGCAGGTGGAACCGCACGATTTACCGGCACGTTCGGGACCTGATTGCCCTGCGCCGCTCGGACGAGCTGTGGCGCATCGGGCGTCTGGAGGTGTTGCACGCCGAAGGCAATGTGCTGGCGTATGCGCGATGGCTAAAGGAGAAGCTGGCGCTGGTGGTTCTGAACGCAGGCAGGCGCCGGTGGGAGGGCAGGATTCCCGTGCGTAAACGCCGGATGCCTCGTGCGCAGAACCTGATAGAGCGGCGCAGCGGCTCAACGGTGCCTGTGGATGGCGGACAAACGGATGTTATTATCGTGCCACCCTGTGCCAGCATGATTCTGAGCACACCGCGCTGATGCACGGGGTGCGGATGGGGATTGCTTCGTCGCTGCGCTCCTCGCAATGACACGACAGGCGCTCGGTGTCATTGCGAGCCTGCCGCCAGGCAGGCGAAGCAATCCCCCTGCGGTTAACGGGAAGCGAAGGGGATTGCTTCGTCGCT
>CAKZNX010000065.1 GCA_937132045.1 uncultured bacterium | reverse complement strand
AATCCGCAGGGGATTGCTTCGCCTGCCTGAAGGCAGGCTCGCAATGACACGGGGTAGCATAAACCGCAGGGGATTGCTTCGCCTGCCGGGGGCAGGCTCGCATGACACGGGGTACGGCAAACTGCAGGAGATGACGCGCCTTGACATCCGTCTCTGAGCTGGTTTATACTCTACGTGGTGGTTGCCTGCCGGAGTGGCGGAATGGTAGACGCGCCCGCCTCAAAAGCGGGTGCCGCAAGGCGTGGGGGTTCGAGTCCCCCCTCCGGCACCATGGGTTTACCGTCGATTTTCGGGAATCATCTTCAGGCTTGCCCCGTTGGTGCGGGGCTATTTTCTTGGGGTAACAACGATGCAGTCGCCACTGCGTGAGCGACACGAGAAGATGGGCGTCCAGTGGTGCGAGTCGCTTGGCGCAAGCGTGCCGTGCTCGTACGGCGACGTGCAGGACGAATATTCGGCTCTGCGCAACGGGACAGGGGTCATCGACCTGAGCACGCTGGGCAAACTTTGGGTCACCGGCAGTGATCGCATCGCCTACCTGCAGGGACAGCTCAGTCAGGACATTGCCCCACTGACCGACTCAGGCGCCGGCGCATACGCCTGCCTGCTCAAGCCGACGGGACAGATGCTCTCGGACATGGTGCTCTTCGCCCATGATAACGCCGTGACTATTCTCACGCCGCCCCACACCCGGGAAACGGTGCAGCAGCGGCTGGAGCAGTTCATCATTATGGAAGATGTGGAGATCGCCGATGTCTCCGAGCGCTTTGCCCTGCTGCACATCGCCGGTCCCCGTGCCCTCGCCGTGCTGGAGATGCTGGGGCTGGAGACGCACCTGCCGCTGTGGCATTGCCTGGTTGCTGCTTGGGGCGAACAGACCGTCTACCTCGTGCGCACCGACCGCACCGGCGAGCAAGGCTACGACCTGATGGTGCCTGAGGAGATAGCGTTGACGGTCTGGGAGAAGCTGCTGGAAGCGGAAACCCTGCCGGTGGGTTTCGACGCATGGAACATCCGGCGGGTGGAGGCGGGTATCCCCCTGTATGGTATCGATATGGATGAAAACACCATCCCTCTGGAGGCGGGGCTGGGCGACCGGGCAATCAGCTTCACCAAGGGCTGTTATACCGGGCAGGAGGTTATCCATCGCATCTACTCGCGCGGGCACACCAACCGATCGCTGGTCGGGCTGCGTGTGTCTGGGGATATGGTGCCAGCGCCCTCCAGCGTCATCGGTACGGCAGACCGTCCTCAGGCGGGGTGGGTTACCAGCGCCGTATTCTCGCCGTCGCTGAACGCAGTGATTGCGCTGGGCTACCTGCGTAACGAGTACGCCGCTGAAGGAACGGCGGTGAATATCCACCTCGATAGCTCTTTCCTTGATGCGATGGTTGCTCCTCTCCCCTTCGTGGAGCCGAGCCGTGCTTGACGCCGCTCTGCTGTTTTTCATCAACGTGCTCTGGGCGGCGGCATATCCCATGGCGAAGTTCGCCATCAACGGCGGTGTGCCATCGGTCACGCTGGCGTGGGCCCGCTGGGCGATAGCGATGCTTTTGCTGCCGCTGTTTGCCCGACTGGTGCTGAAGGTTTCTCTGCGCCTTCCCCTGCGCGACCTTCTGCGCGCTCTGCTGCTGGGCGCGACGGCTCTGGGCATCGTGCACATTCTGGTGTTTGTCGGGCTGAAGTACACCACAGCGGTGGATGCCACCCTCCTGCTGGCCGGGGAGCCGCTGGTGATGGCGGTGATGGCGGTGTTGCTGTTGCGAGAGCGGATGTCACGGCAGGGTGTGTGGGGACTGGTGCTGGGTTTCGCGGGCGCCTACCTGTTGATCAATCGAGGTATTCTTCCGCCGCTGAACAATCACAGCTCGCTGCTGGGCAACCTGCTGGTGGCGGCGTCGGTGCTGGTGGAGGGCACAGGCACAGTGCTCTCGCGCGGACTGACCCGTCGGTACAGCGGTATTGTGGTGCTGTTCTGGGAGAGCGTGGGAGCCACCATTGCGCTGGCGGTGCCTGCCTACCTGTTCTGGGCGTCCTCGTCCACCGTGCCCGCCCTGCCTGCGCTGGGCGCGGTGCTGTATCTGGGCATGGTGAACAGCGCTTTCTGTTATGCGGTATGGTTTGTGCTGATGGAGCGGCACCATGTGGGGAACATGGGCGTATTCATCTTCGTTCAGCCGGTGTTCGGCGCGCTCATGGGAGTGCTGTGGCTGAAGGAACCTTTCGGCATCTTCACGGCGGTCGGTTCGGCGATGGTGATGTCTGGGGTGTGGTTGACCACGCGCGCCACCGCTGGCAAGCCTGAGAGCGTCCAGCAGCCGTTGCACCCTGCGTAGCACAGTGCTATACTGAAGCCATCAGGAACTTTCGGCAGACACCCTGCGTCTTGATACGCGGAAGGATGGTGAAGCGCGATGAATCAGAAGACCGCCCTCATCGGTGCAGGTGTAGTCTCAGTGCTGATTGTGGGTATTGTGCTGGGACGGCACTTCTTTCCCGTGACCAGTCGCGAAGCATCGGCACCGCCTGCCGGTAACGTGCTCCAGGCGCCCGCCCCCCAGATTCCCGATTCGGGACTGCTGCAGGCGCAAGCACAGCAGCCACCCGCACCACAGGAACCAGAGCGTCGCCCCCCTGCCGACATCATCGATTACCTGAAGCACCTGCAGCGCGTTGAGGCACAGCGGCAGGCGATGCAGAGAGATCTGACGCCCGCGTTCAACGCTTTCGTCAACGCGATGGCAATGCGCGCCACCCTCGACGAGCAGGAGATGCACCAGCGGATGAGCTCGGTACAGCAGGCTCCTCAGGACTACTCGCAGAAGTGGTCGCAGCTCAGCCAGATTTTCGAGTCCAAACAGCCCCCGCCGGCGTGCCAGCCCCTGCATGAGGCGTATCGGAAGATGCTCTCGTCCACCATCGCCTACATGACGAAGGTGTATCTGGCGCTGGAGCAGGCGCAGACCGACCCGAACGCTGCATTGCAGGTGCTGTCGCAGATGCAGGGCACGGCTTCCACTGATGTGGACACACAGATCCTGCAGGCGAACTTCGAACTCCAGCAGATACTGGAACAATACGACCTGCGTCGCTATTTCCCGGGTTTCGTTATCAGCGGGGATGGCGGATTGAACCTGCGCAGTATCTTCGGAGGATAAGAGAGCGGGTGCATGTGGACGCCTGAGCAGACTCGCGCCGTTCCGCACCTTCTGCTGGAATGGTATCGCCTGCATGCGCGTCCCATGCCCTGGCACGGGCAAAACGACCCCTATCACCTGCTGGTTGCCGCCACCATGCTTCAGCAAACGCAGGTGGAGACCGTATTGCCGTACCTCCATCGGTTTCTGCAGCGCTTTCCGTCGGTGCGCCACCTCGCCGAGGCAGAGGAGGAAGAGGTTCTGCGTCACTGGGTGGGTTTGGGTTACTACAGCCGTGCACGTCACCTTCACCGCGCCGCACAGCACATTGTGCGGGAACATCAGGGCGTGGTACCGTGCGATCCCAGCCTGTTGCGCCGGCTGCCGGGCGTGGGGGAGTACACTGCGGGGGCGGTTGCCAGCATCGCCTGCGGAGTGCCTGAGCCTGCGCTGGATGCCAACGGTTACCGCATTCTGGCGCGTTTGCTTGCTGTGGAGGAGGACATCACACGAGCGCCGGTTCGTCGGAAGCTGTGGAACGCCTGCAGACAGATCCTGCCCCCCGACGCTCCGGGCGATTTCAATCAGGCACTGATGGATCTTGGCGCCACGATATGCGTCGCGCGCAACCCACGCTGCCTCATCTGCCCTCTGGCTGGGGAATGTGCTGCGTTTCTGCAGGGATGCCAGAACGCCCTGCCGGTATTGCCCCCACGCCGTGTGAATGAGAAGGTACAGGACGTGTGTGTGGTGATCGAACGCAACGGTCGGTGGCTGATGGTTCGGCGCGACGAGGGAAGGCTGTGGCGGGGGATGTGGGAGTTCCCCCGTGTGCGCGTTCAGCCGGGAGAATCGCTGGAGCAGGCGGTTCAACGCGCTGCCGGGCTGGTGCAGGCATCAGCGCAGGAATACGAACAGGTGACGACGGTTCGGCACGGCGTGATGCACTACTCGGTGACGCTTCATGCGTTACGGTGCATCTGCCAGCACCTGCCCCTTCAGGACGAAGATGCCATGCGCTGGGTATCGCCTCAGGAGGCGCTAACACTGCCTGTGTCGTCACCGATGTGTCGGGTAATTAGCGCTCTCCTCGAATGCTCAGCGCTGACGGGAGAAGAGAGTAAAACCGCCGCGGGTTAGCCCGCGGCGGCAGGTGCGTCACTCCTCATCGCGTGAGAGCAGGTTGCTGACCTTCCTCTTCACACGCTGTAAGGCGTTGTCGATCGATTTGGGTCGGCATCCCAGCAGCCGGGACATCTCGCGATAGGACATGCCCTCCAGATAGCATTCGAGCACCCGCGCTTCCAGGTTACTCAGGTGCCCGTCCAGCATCTCCAGAAGGTTGCGGGGCTGGCGCTGGTCCACCACAACGGCAGCGGGGTCAGCCACACTCTCATCGGGAATGATTTCCAGCAGCGTCGAATCGTTGTCATCGTCGTTCAGGGGACGGTTCAGGGAGATGTACGCATTGAGCGGGGCGTGCTTCTGGCGGGTTGCCATCTTCACAGCGGTGATAATCTGGCGAGTGACGCACAGTTCGGCGAAGGGTCGGAACTTGGTCAGCTTATCCTCGCGGAAGTCGCGGATGGCTTTGAACAGCCCTATCATGCCCTCCTGCACCACATCTTCGTGGTCGGCTCCCATGAGGAAATAGGAGCGTGCTTTGCTCTCAACCATACCGCGGTATTTCGCAAGCAGATGCTCTGTCGCTTGCTGGCTACCGCCTTTCGCGTAGACGACGACTTCCTCGTCCTGCATGTTCTGGAAGCGCAGGCTTCCGTCGTCATAGCGGGATGAAATCATCCTGCTTGCCTCCCGACAGTTCTGGTTTGCTTTTCGCCCATTCGGGTTGATGCAAGGATTAGCGGCACCCTTACGAGGCTTTGCACCTCGCGACGCAAAATGCCCTCGTACCTTTGCCTATATCCACTATAAGACAACGGAACAGGCGTGTCAACAGGTTTTCGCACTTTTTCGGAGTTTTTTTGCTCAAGGTGAAGCAAATGGCGGGTTGCAAAGCGATATTCTGCCCGAAAAAGTCGTGCACAGCCCGCTCGAACCCATCCCTGCGCCCGTGCGTCATTAACTGACGGTTACCACCCGCAGGGTACACTGCCCGGTAGCCTGTGTGACTGCACGCCGGAGATTGAAGAGAATGGCAAAACCGGGAACCCGTCCGACTGCCGGAGATAGCACCGAAATGTCAGCGCAATCCGCGCACTTTCAGTATGCGGACGGCGCTGAAGCCATCCTCTACGAGCTGTTCCGAAGCGAACACTTCGATGAACAGCGCACATGGATGGAGTACAACTGGTGGCCCCTGTCGTACCATCTCTCACCAGCCCGCGCCAGCATCCTCAGCTGGTTGCCCGTCGTTCGTGAGAATCTGAAAGTGCTAGAGGTGGGCGCAGGCTGTGGAGCCATTACCTCCTACCTGTGCCGAGTGCCTGCCATTCGCCGTGTCGTGGCGGTGGAGGGAGCAACAGAGCGCGCCGAGCTCATTCGCCTGCGCTGCCGACACGCCACCAACCTCGAAGTGGTCACCGCGAACATCGAGCACTATCGCCCGTCGGAACCGTTCGACGTCATCCTGCTTATCGGCGTGCTGGAGTACGCAGGCAGGTATATCTCGGAACCGGATGCTGCCTCGCGTCTCATCCACCTGCTGAGCCAGTGGCTGCGCCCGGACGGCAGGATGTACATCGCCATCGAGAACCCCATCGGGCACAAATACCTTGCCGGATACCGCGAAGACCACTACGGCGTGCCCTTCGAGAGCGTCTCCGGATACCCCGACTACAACGGTATTCGCACCTTCGACAAGGGACTGCTGCAAAACAAGCTGGAGGACGCTGGACTGACCCATCAGCTCTGGTTCTACCCATTCCCCGACTACAAGATGCCCGATGTCATCCTCTCCGAACGCTGCTTCAACGAACCCGACTTCGACTGGCTGACACTGCTGAATCTGCCCACCGTGGACTATTCTCTGCGCCAGCGCCCGCTGTTCAACGAACGCGAATTCCTGCGCATGATCGCCCGCAACGCGTCACCGTCGGCATTCATGAACTCGTTTCTGGTGGTGGCATCGCGCCAGCCCATGCCCCCTGCATGGCAGTCCATCCTCGCGGTGAAGGTGCGCAACCAGTGCGCTCCGCGCTTTCGCCAGACCAAGTACTTCTTGACAGAGAACGACCAGATTTCTGTGGAGACCCTGCGCGGCGAATGGCTGAACCATCGTGCCGTATCTGATACCTGCACCATCGCGTGTGAACCCTATTATCGCGAGCTGAAGAACATCGAACTTCTCTTCATTGACAGCGTCTGGCACAAGCGCTACGCAGAGGCAGCATCGGCTCTGCTGAGATGGTACGCCTCCGTGCTGTCGCGGGCGGAGCCGGAGGGCTATCAGAACCGCGCCGAAGAGTTCACCACCTTCTGCACCGAGCGGCTGGGGCAGGCGCTATACCCGCACAACAATCAGTGGCTGCCGCCCGATGCGCTGGACCTGACCCCGCGCAACTGCCTCCTGAGTTTGCCTGCTGGCGAGGTAACCGTCATCGACCTCGAGTGGGAACTTGGTGTCCATCTTCCTCTCGATCTGGTGGTGGACCGTGCGATGCTGTATCTCGTGCAGAAGGTGAGTGACTTCCTTGGCACCGACCTGCTGAACCGTCGCGGCGAGTGGAACCTGCCGCGTGCCCTGCTCAGTCGCCTGCCCGCGCAGCTGTGCCGGGGCAGTGTGAAGGAGGTCCATCTGTTCGAGTACTGGTTCCAGCTGGCGATTCTGTATGGCGACTTCGACTACCGTCTGACCGAACAGGATCATCGCGCCGCTGCCACCAGCGCGGGACTGACCCGCAGAAGCTGGTTTGCCCAGCTTCTGCGCAGGTTGGGAGACGCCTCGCGCTCGCCGGGACCGGTAGGCAGCACTCTGCGCCAGCTGCGACGGATAACCGGCGTCTGATCCCCGACGAGAATTGCAGGAACCTCTCTCTTTCTCACAAAACGGTAAGATATTATAATATTGCCACCAAGCTCGCAGAATATTGTATGTACATTAAGTGCTCTGGGAGAGACCTGATTCGCTCCATGCGTTCTCATTCATGAACGGAGGTACAGCGAGTATGCGAAGATGGACTGTGATGCCCGTGGTCGCTCTGACCCTATGGGCGGTATCAGCGGTTGCCCAGCCACTAAAGCAGCGAACGCGCCAGCAGGCAAGCTGATTACAGCAAAGAACCAGTGGGTGCAGGTAGTGTTTGACCCCTTGCGCGACCCCTCGGTGGGCTTCACGGGCAACGGATTGCTGGAAAGCACCACAGGCAAACTGGTGCTGGAGTGTCTGGCGATCACGTCCATTGACAGCACGGCGGTTATACCTTACGCGTTCTGACGAGCTGGCTGTGGTGCCCGAGCCTGCCAGTTTCAGCGTTCTCGGAATGGGCGTGGTGGGGCTGCTGTTGCGTCGCTCCGCCTCAACACCGGCACACTGCTTGAACATCAGCCGCTCGCCTGCGCGGGCGGCTTCTTCGCGCCCATATCCCAACAGGAAAGAAAGCACCACTGCTCGAACAGTACCATATCCGATGCAAGGCAGGTGGTAGCCATGCTGGCATTAATCGGCGGTACCGGAATGGGCGATCTGCCGGGTTTCGAGGTTCAGCGAAAACGGGTGGTGAACACCCGCCACGGCGAGGCGACCGTGCTGGAAGGGCAGTTGGGCGACACGCCGCTGATATTCCTCCCACGGCACGGCGAAGGACATACTCTGCCGCCCCACCGCATCAACTACCGTGCAAACATGCTGGCGCTTCAGCAGTGCGGGGTGAAGCGAATCATCGCGACGGCCGCAGTGGGGTCGCTGAATCAGGCGATGAAACCGGGCGACTTCGTGCTGGTCAGCGACTTCATCGACTTCACCCGCGAGCGCCCGCTTACCATCTTCGACCGTCCGGGCGAGGTGGTGCATACCGACTTCACCCGCCCCTACTGCCCCGACCTGCGTCACACACTGGAACGCACGGCGGAGGCGCTGCAGGTGCCCCTGCACTTTGGGGGAACCTACCTGTGCGCGGACGGACCCCGCTACGAGACGCCAGCAGAGATACGCATGTTCGCGCAATGGGGCGCGGATGTCGTGGGCATGACTGGCGTGCCGGAAGTGGTGTTCGCGCACGAACTGCGTATGTGTTACGCCAGCGTCGCCGTGGTCACCAACTGGGCAGCGGGTATCAGTCCGTCGCGGCTGTCGCACGCGGAGGTGGTAGAGATTATGTCGAGCCGCCGTCCGCTGCTGCTGGAATGGCTGAGCAGGGCGTTCTGCGCCTGTGCCGATATCTCCGATTGTGAATCCTGCCGCCCAGCCGCCGGGTGACCTGCAGGTGCGGTCCGCCCCTGCGAACTCACGAGAGAAACGTAACCTGAACCTGATTGGCTCCCAGTTTGGTCACCTGCAGGCGCTCTCCGTACGCCTTACCGACGCCTTTAACCAGTCCCACGACGAGGTCAACCAGCCCGCGCGCCGACTCGTAATGCATGATCAACGTTCGTTCATCACGCCAGCTATACTTAAAGCGCGGGGGATGGGCATTGGGCGTCGTCTTCGTCAACGTCTCGTGCACGCTGTCCATCTTGAGCAGGAACTCCCGAGCATTCTTCGCCGACTTCAGGTAAACCGGATAGTGTTTGGGAGCGTAAACGGTCATCCAGTACTCGCCGAATGCCTCGCAACCCTGCGGTAGGCTCATTCCCAGCGCACGACAGGCGTTCTCGAATATCTTCAGTGTGAGGGAGTCGTCAACATCGGAGATGGGAAACAGCATCGGTTCCTTGCTGATGTCGGAAGCCTGCAGAACCTGCTGCCATTTCTCTGCTCCACCGTGCTGTATCACCATCTCTTTAAGTGCGATAGCGATAGCACCTTTCACCTGTGAGATACCTCCTCTTAACCAAAGATTCATCATATTCTTCCACAAAATCCATCGTGGAGGGCCAACTTTCGGGTTAGCCGCTTTACGGGTGTTTATCGGCTCGGCAGGAGCCTCGCCTCCAGAGGCTGGCGTCATCCGCGCCTCGCGGTAAGCGAGAGAGATTGCTTCGTCGCTGCGCTCCTCGCAATGACACGGATACGTTATGCGGTGGGTATTGCTTCGTCGCTGCGCTCCTCG
>CAKZNX010000064.1 GCA_937132045.1 uncultured bacterium | reverse complement strand
GTTGCTCGGCTGCGGGGTTGAGCAGGGACTGCGTGTAGTACTTCACGCCGCCGCTGGTCTTCAGGTAAAGACCGAAATTCGGCGTTGGCGAGAAGACCGCCGTTGCACCGCTGCCAGCAGGTCCGGGGAAGATGAGCCCGCCAACCGACGAGTCAGTCACGTCGTACCACCACAGTTCGTTGACATTTGACAGACCTGCCACTTCGATCACCAGCTTGACCGCCTGACTGAGAGGCGAGTAGAAGTGGAAGTTCAGGTCGGCGCTCCCATCAGGGAAAGCCCAGAACTCAGGCGTGATACCCGGCGCCAAAGGATGGGTGGCGAAACCGCCCGTCTTGCTCAGGAAGTAGCCGATATTCCGCTGGTTGCCATCTTTGGAGACGTTGTCCCAGTAGGGATTGCCGTCCTGATTGGGTGCCGACCACGCCTGCCATCCCGCGCCCGGAGTGCCGACGATGGTAGTAGCGCCAGCGGAGATGCTCAGCGCCATCACACCCGCCACCACGAGCAGGAGCAAACGAGAAACGCGCTTCTTCATTGACACGACCTCCTTGCGATAAGTTTCGTCACCCCTATTAGACAGCAAGAACCGGCGCGTTTCAGCTTCGCAAAGTACGAGGATATGGGTTCGAAACGGTGGAAACCGGTAGGCGTACGGGGAGGCGGTCTGGCGCGTTGACTTCGCAGTATGTCGTTTGATATACTGCTTAAGGATTCTTTGCGGGACAGGAGGTTCGTTTCGTTGATAGACACCAGCGACTTCCGCAACGGACTACATATCATTGTTGACGGCGACATCTACACCATCATCGAGTTCATGCATGTGAAACCCGGTAAGGGCGGGGCTTTCGTGCGAACCAAGCTCAAGAATGTCCGAACTGGCGCGGTGCTGGATAAGACCTTCCGGGCAGGCGAGCGCATGGAACAGGCATTCCTCGAGCGAAAGCCGATGCAGTTTCTCTACAGTCAGGACGACGAGTACTACTTGATGGACATGGACACCTACGACCAGATCATGGTGCGCCGTGACCAATTCGGCGAGGGCATCAAGTACCTGAAGGAGAACATGGAGGTCTCGGTGCTGATGCACGAAGGTCGCGTGGTGGGGGTGGAAATCCCGTGGTTTGTGGAGCTGCAGGTGGTGGAGACCGATCCCGGCGTGCGTGGCGATACGGCGTCCGGCGGCTCGAAACCCGCTGTATTGGAGACGGGCGCGGTGGTGCGCGTGCCTTTCCACATCAACGTCGGTGACATCATCAAGGTGGATACGCGAACCGACCAGTATCTGGAGCGCGTAAAGACCCAGTGACCGGAGCAAAGGGGGCGAGAGCATGGGGCGCCCGGTACGTTCGTTCCGCGCCCGCAAGGCTGCTGAGTTACTGCAGGACGTGCTGCAACTGATAGGCATCGTTTCAGCGGCTGGAGCCGTGCTGGCGATTGGCTATCTATTGTGGGGTGTCTTCTCGGGCATGGTGGGATCGTGGGCGACGCTGCCTCAGGCTGAGCGCCTCCGTGTGGAACAGAACGTTGTTCTCGCTGGGCGCCTGCTTCTGGTCGCCACCGCGGCAGCCGCCGCCAGTTTCACGCTGCTGTATATTCAGGAGACCAGCATTGGCTATCTCTTTCTGGGGCTGGCTGCTCTTCTGGCGCTTGGAATGCCACTCGGGGTGGTGCACCTGGCGCCTCAGCCCGCCAGAGAAGCCTCGCTGATGCCTCTGGTGGTGACAGCGTTTCAGCAAGCGGGGTTGCTCTGCCTCGTGCCGGGTATCATCTTCGCCGTGCTCGACGTCTGGACGCGGGTAACCTCAGGCTACTTCAAGGAGATGTTCAGCCGCGCGAGCTTGCAGTATGGGGCGAACGTTCAGCGCGAAAGCCAGCCGACGAATCGTTTTCTGGGCAAATGCTGGCAGCTGCCATTCTGCCGCCCGAGCATTCGCAAGAGCTGCCCAATCTATCATGCGAGGCGTGCGTGCTGGCGCGAGGGCGTCGGCTGTATGTGCGAGGAGCGCGTCATCTTACAGGCGCTCGAAGGAAGAGGCGCTCCCAGTTCCGATCCCCGTCAGAACGTGCGGTTCATTCCGTACAACAGGTCTCTGTCTAAAGAAGAAAAGCAGGAAAGGTGTCGTAACTGTATCATCTACAACTATCGCCAGCAGCAGAAGTATCAGGTGGTTGCACCCATCGTGATCGTGGCGGCTATGGGCATCGTAGCGCACTATGCTCATGAGGCGCAACAGTTGCTGTACAAAGCACTTCAGGTGGTGGATGGTGTCGTTGCGCGATTTGCGTTTCTGCCCTCGTCAGGTGAGGTGCAGTTTATGAAGATTGAATCGCTGGCGCGGTCTTCGGAGTTCGTCACTTGGATGATGATCGGCATCATCGCGGTGATGTTTGTGAGTTACATTCTGCGAGTGGTGGAATACTTCATCTTCCAGCTGAAGGTGTAGCGATGGCAAAGACAGGGGTTGACCAGATAGAACGCTTGCTTTCGGTGCTCCACCAAAGCGACGCAACCGAGCTGGAGGTGGAAACGGACAGCTGGCGCTTGCGCGTGCGCCGCTACACAAGGGGAGCTGCTGCGTCTCCTGCACCAGAGGTGCACGTGGTGTCTGAGGAATCTCCTGCCGAACCCGCCTCGGTGCTGATACGGTCGCCGCTGGTGGGTTACTTTCAGGAGCGCTCGAAGCCTCTGCAGGTGGGCGATACGGTGAAGGAAGGCGAGGTCGTCTGCATGGTAAGGGCGATGGGGCTGATGAACGAAGTACGCAGTCCGAGGGCGGGAAGAGTCGCGGAGGTGCTGGTGGAAGATGGTATTGCCGTGGAATACGGTCAGCCACTGTACCGGCTCGTCGGGGAGGAGTCTGATGCGCCACAGGCGTGAAGCATGGGGACTGATCGAGCTGCTCATCGTTCTGGCTATCTTACTGATCCTCGCTATCTGGCTTCTGCCGAAATACACGGGCAGGGGAACGGAGCCGTCGGGACAGCCGCGCAGAACACCCGAGAACGCTGCGCTGGCGGTTCAGTGCCGCAACAATCTTCAGCAGATACGCCTTTCCATCCGGATGGCGCGACCAACTGGGGAAGAGCCGTTGCCGGCGTCCCTGCAGGAACTGCGTCTGCCGGGTGAGATGCTGTACTGTCCTGTGAGCAAGCAGCCCTACTGGTACGACGCGCAGACCGGGCGGGTGCAGTGCCCGACGCCGACGCATGAGGGGTTTTGACATGTTCCGAAAGGTGTTGATTGCCAATAGAGGTGAGATTGCGCTGCGCATCATCCGCGCCTGCAAGGAGCTGGGTATCGCCACGGTGGCTGTCTACTCCGAGGCAGACGCGGAAAGCCTGCATGTCAAGGCGGCGGATGAAGCGGTATGTATCGGTCCGGGACCGGGTAAGGACAGCTACCTCAACGTACCCAATGTGATTATGGCAGCCCTCATCACGGGCGCGGAGGCAATCCATCCCGGTTATGGGTATCTCTCGGAGCGTGCCAGCTTCGCGGAGGCGTGTGAAGCCAGCAAGCTGGTGTTTATCGGTCCTCCGCCTTCCGCCATCGAGAAGATGGGAGATAAGGCGGTGGCACGGGAGATCGTGCGGTCAGCGAAAGTGCCGGTAGTTCCGGGCACGCACGGCGCGATACGCAACGAACAGGAGGCATTGAAGCAGGCACAGCGTATCGGCTACCCGGTGCTCGTCAAGGCGGTGGCAGGCGGCGGTGGTAAGGGCATCCGGCTTGCCGAGAACGCCGAAGACCTGTCCCGAGTTCTGCAGCTGGCGCAGAGCGAGGCGCTGGCGTCGTTCGGCTCGCCGGAGGTGTATGTGGAGAAGTTCATACCCGATCCGCGCCATATTGAGGTACAGGTGCTGGCAGACTCCTTCGCCAATGTCATCCACCTGGGCGAACGAGAGTGCTCCATTCAGACCGCCCGTCGCCAGAAGATGGTGGAGGAAGCTCCTGCCTCGGTGGTAGCTCCATCGCTGCGGCAGAAGCTGGGCGAGGCGGCAGTTCGTGCAGCGAGGGCGGTCGGCTATGTGAACGCGGGCACGGTCGAGTTTCTGCTGGACAGCAAAGGCAACTTCTACTTCATCGAGATGAACACGCGCATTCAGGTCGAACACCCGGTCACCGAGCAGATTACGGGTGTGGATATAGTGCGAGAGCAAATCCGAATCGCTGCGAAGGAGCGCCTTCACCTCTCACAGCGTGACGTACAGTGGCGAGGGCACTCCATCGAGTGCCGTCTCACTGCCGAGGACCCCGACAACGACTTCGCGCCCTGCGTAGGCAAGGTGACGCACCTCGTACTGCCCGGCGGACCGGGCGTGCGGGTGGATACGCATCTGTATCCGGGCTACGAGATACCGCCGTACTACGATTCGTTGCTGGCGAAAATGATCGTCTGGGCAGAGGATCGTCCTTCTGCCATTGCGCGCATGCGTCGTGCTCTGAACGAAACGCGCGTGGAAGGAGTAAAGACCAACCTGTCGTTCCTGAAGCGCATCATGGAGCATCCTGAGTACCAGAAAGGCAACGTCTCCACGCAGTTCCTGCATCGCTATCTGCGAGATGGGATGGAGTAGGGAAGCGCCATGAACGGTTCGGCGTTGCGAAGACAGAGCTCGAGCACCCGTCGTATGGCGCGGGAACTGGCGTTGCGCCTGCTGTATCAGGTGGATATTGCGCTGATGCCGCTGGATGAAAGCTTTGCGTATGCGGTGGAACACATGCCTATCGACGAGGCTGGACGGCACTTTGCTTACGATCTGGCATCAGGCACACAGCAGAACCTGCAGGAGATAGACGCCATCATCGCGCGGTTCGCCATTGGCTGGCCCCCCGAGCGACAGCCGGCGCCCGACAGAAACGTGCTTCGTCTCGCGATATACGAAATGCTCTATCACCCTGAAACGCCACACGGGGTGGTTATCAGTGAGGCGGTAGAGCTGGCAAAGAAATATAACAGCGACGAATCCGGCAAGTTCGTCAATGGCGTCCTGTCAAGCGTGCTGAAACATCTGGAGGAATACCTGTGAGTGCCACTTTACTGGATGGCGCAGCCACCGCGGCGCAGATCCGGGAGGGGTTGAAACCTCGCGTCCAGCGGCTTCGCGACGTGGGCGTTGTGCCGAAGCTCAGTGTGGTCATTATCGGGGATGACCCGGCGTCGCATACCTACGTGCGCATGAAGGCAAAGGCTTGCCGCGGCGTGGGCATCGAGTCGGAAACTTATACCCTTCCGCACAACGCCACCCAGTGCGAGGCGGAGGAGGTGATTGACCACCTGAACGTCGACGACAGCGTGCACGGCATTCTGTTACAGCATCCGGTGCCGAAGCATCTGGATGAGATACGCCTGCTGAACCAGCTGTCGCCGGACAAAGACGTGGACGGTATCTCCCCAGCGTCCCTCGGCGCGCTGGTGGCAGGAGTGGCGAAGTTCATCGCCTGTACCCCGCTCGGCATCGTGGAACTGCTGGATCGCTACACCATCCCCCTTGAGGGCAAGCGGGCAGTGGTGGTGGGACGAAGCATCATACTGGGCAAACCGCTGGCGCTGTTACTGCTGCAGCGTCACGCCACCGTCACCGTGTGTCACACGCGCACTCGCGACCTGCCCTCGGTGACTCGCGAGGCAGAGATACTGGTGGCGGCGTGTGGGCGCGCGGAGCTGATTACCGGTGATATGATACGCCCAGGCGCGGTGGTGGTGGACGCCGGTTACAACCGAGTTGAGGGGCGTAGCGGTGACGTTGGCGATGTGCACTTCGAATCGGCGTCTCAGGTGGCGTCGTACATTACTCCGGTGCCTGGCGGCGTTGGACCGATGACCATTGCGATGTTGCTGTCCAACACCGTGCGCGCCGCCGAGATGAGGTTGGAGATGCGGTGAACACAGCTTCCTTTGACCTGCGGGAATACCTGCGCCAGCGTGTAGCGCTGGTGGACGAGGCACTGACGCGGTATCTGCCTTCAGAACATCTGCGCCCGCAGGTGTTACACCGGGCAATGCGCTACAGCACCATGTCTGGCGGCAAGCGTCTGCGTCCGGTGCTGGTGATAGCAGGAGCCGAGGCGGTGGGCGGTGATGCCGAGCTGGTGATGCCTGCGGCGTGCGCTGTCGAACTGATACACACCTTCTCGCTCATCCATGATGACCTTCCCGCAATCGACAACGACACCCTTCGGCGCGGTCGTCCTACCTGTCACGTACAGTTCGGTGAGGCAGTGGCGATCCTCGCCGGAGACGCCCTGTTCGCCGAGGCGTTCCAGCTGGTCGCGCGCAATGCGGAGACCGTTCCCGCCGAACGTGTGGTGCGGGCGTTGCAGGTGGTGGCGGAGGCATCGGGAACGCGCGGTATGGTGGGCGGTCAGATGGTGGATATCGAGTCGGAAGGGAAGCAGGTAGACGCGGTAACACTGGAATATATTCACCGCCACAAGACGGCTGCGCTTATCCGCGCTTCGGTGGTGTCAGGTGCGATTCTGGCAGGCGGGGAGACGTGGCAGGTAGACCTGCTCAGTCGCTATGGCGAGCTGGTCGGGCTGGCGTTTCAGATTACCGATGACCTGCTGAACGTTACGGGTGACCCGCGCAAGACGGGCAAAGCGGTGGGAACGGACGCTGCTCGTGGCAAAGCCACCTACCCGGCGCTGTTTGGGGTAGAGGCGTCCCGTGAGCGTGCGCGTGAGCTGGTGAATGCTGCGGTGGACACGCTGGTACCGCTGGAGGAGAGGGCTTGTGCGTTGCGGGCGCTGGCATACCTGATGGTGGAGCGGGAGGAATAGACCAGTGCCGAAACAGGCTGGCACGCTCATTGTGATTACCGGAAGCATGTTTGCTGGCAAGTCGGAAGAGCTGATACGGCAGGTGCGTCGTGCGCTGTACGCCCGTAAGAAGGTTCAGGCGTTCAAGTCCGCGCTGGATAACCGATGGGATAGCGCTGCCATAGCCACCCACAATGGGGTACGCTTCGAAGCGGTGCCGGTGTCCTCCAGCGCGCAGCTGGAGCAGCTGGTTCAGCCCGACACCGAGGTAATCGCCATCGAGGAAGTTCAGTTCTTCGACGAGGGTGTGGTGTCGCTGTGCGACCGCTGGGCGAACGAGGGGCGCACCGTCATCGTCGCCGGACTGGATCAGGACTTTCGGGGACAGCCTTTCGGGTTTATGCCCATCCTGCTGGCGCTGGCGGATGAGGTGATCAAATTGCGTGCTATCTGCGCCCGATGCGGTCAGCTCGCCAGCAAGACGCAGAGACTGGTGGACGGGCGTCCTGCTTCGTGGGATGAGCCGACCATCCTCATCGGGGCAGCGGAGAAGTACGAGGCGCGCTGTCGGCGGTGTCACCG